>ONYZ01000045.1 GCA_900322175.1 uncultured Prevotella sp. | reverse complement strand
AGGCGGTAGGCCAGTTCCCAGTCGCCTTTATACAGCGCATCGTTCCACTCTGGCGCTTTGTTGCCCAGCGGACAAGCCCAATGGCAGAAGGGTACGCCACAGTCCATGCAGCGACTGGCCTGCAGTTTGCGTTCGCGAGTGCTGAGCGTCTGCTCTACCTCGCCAAAGTCGTGGATTCTATCGTGAATCGGACGGTAACCCGCCTCTTGGCGGTGTATCTCTAAAAATGCTTTTGGATTTCCCATGATGACAATTGATAATTGAAAATTGACAATTCTTTTAGTCGGCTGACGCCTTTGTAAAAGCGGCAAAGCCGAGCGGAAAATTAATAGTCTCGCTGCATATCTGCAATCTTCTGGCGCAGCTTGTTCATCTGCTCCTCTTGCAGCACGCGCTTGTACTCGATAGGTACTACCTGTACGAACTCCTCGCAGTAGTGGTTCCAGTCATCGAGCATTCTGCCAGCCAGAGCCGAACCTGTATGCAGGTAGTGCTGACGGATAAGTTCGAGCAGTTCTTTTCGAGATACGCTGTCCTCAACCAGATTGATTTCAACCATATCCATATTACAGAAGTAGTCGAAGTTGCGCTTGCGATCCCAAACGTAAGCCACACCGCCACTCATACCTGCGGCAAAGTTACGTCCTGTTTCGCCTAGTACTACTACGCGACCACCAGTCATATACTCACAGCAGTGGTCGCCTGCACCTTCGATAACGGCGATAGCACCAGAGTTGCGCACTCCGAATCGCTCGCCCACCTTACCATTAATATAGATTTCGCCAGATGTGGCTCCATACAGACCAGTGTTGCCTGCGATGATGTTGTCCTCGGCCTTGAATTCGTCGCTGCGACGGGCAGGTGGCAGAATAGAGATGCGTCCACCACTAAGTCCCTTGCCAAAGTAGTCATTACACTCGCCTTCCAGTTTCAGGTTCAAACCGCTAACGGCAAATGCGCCAAAGCTCTGACCAGCCGAACCTTTGAACTTGATGTTGATAGTGCTGTCGGGCAGTCCGGCTTCGCCATATTTCTTTGCGATAACACCACTGAGCATAGTGGTTACAGCACGGTCGGTATTCTTGATAGCATAATCGAGTGTTACCTCCTCCTGATTGTCGATGGCTTTCTGTGCTGCCTTGATGATCTCCTCGTCCTTCACGCCGCTAACCTTTGTGAATGCGCCGCGATCCCAGTAGAGGGCCTTGTCTGTCTCAGGCTTGTGCAGCAGACGTGCAAAGTCGATTGTCTTCTGCTTGTCAGTAGCGTTGGCAGTATCAACCTCGATGAGTTCTGTATGTCCGATAATCTCCTTAAGTGAGTGTACGCCAATCTCGCTGAGGTATTCGCGAACCTGCTCGGCCAGGAATGTGAAGAAGTTCACCACGTATTCAGCGCGCCCCTCGAAGTGCTTGCGCAGTTCTGGATTCTGTGTGGCAACACCCATCGGACAGGTATTGGTATTACACTTACGCATCATAACGCAACCTAGAACTATCAATGGCAGCGTACCAAACGAGAACTCGTCGGCACCAAGCATCGCCATGATTATCACGTCCTTAGCTGTCTTAAGCTGTCCGTCGGTCTGTATGCGAACCTGATTGCGCAGACCGTTCATCACCAGTGTCTGCTGCGTCTCAGCAAGTCCGATCTCTGGCGAGATACCTGCGAAGCGCATGCTTGATGCAGGCGATGCACCAGTACCACCCTCGGCACCAGAGATGACGATCAGGTCGGCCTTAGCCTTAGCCACACCTGCGGCAATCGTTCCTACGCCACTCTCGGCCACCAGTTTTACGCTGACTGCGGCTGCTGGGTTGATATTCTTCAGGTCGAAGATGAGCTGCGCCAAGTCCTCGATACTATAGATGTCGTGATGAGGTGGAGGCGAGATGAGCGAGATGCCTGGGATAGCGTTACGTGTCTTGGCAATAATTTCATTCACTTTAAATCCAGGCAACTGTCCGCCCTCACCAGGTTTAGCACCCTGTGCCACCTTGATCTGTATCTCCTCGGCATTCACCAGATACTCGGCTGTCACGCCAAAACGTCCAGATGCAATCTGCTTGGTCTTTGAGCTCAGGCTTACACCATCCACCTCTGAGTGATAGCGGGCGTTGTCCTCACCACCCTCACCAGTGTTACTGCGTGCACCCAGTTTGTTCATGGCCAGTGCCAAAGCCTCGTGGGCCTCGATGCTCAGGGCACCAAACGACATAGCACCTGTTACGAAGTGCTTAACGATGCTCTCTACGCTCTCAACCTCGTCGATAGGAGTAGGCTTAGCGGCCTTTTTCCAACCAAAGAAGTCGCGGATGAAGATCGGGCTCTCCTTCTCGTCAACAATCTTTGCCCAATCCTTAAACTTATCATAGTTGCCCTGACGGGTAGCCAACTGCAACTTAGCAATCGTCTCTGGGTTCCAGGCGTGCTTGATACCATCCTTACGCCATGAGAACTGACCGTTGTTTTTCAGCGCTGGGGCAGAATCACGGGGACAGGTTGCTTGATTCTGACCAGAATCATGAACCTGTCCCCATGATTCTGCGTGCAGACGGATTGCATCGCGTGCAATCTCCTTCAGGCCCACACCACCGATGGTGCTCACCTCAGTGCCGAAGTAGCGGCGCAACAGGTCTTCGCTCAGTCCGATGCTCTCGAAAATCTTAGCACCACGATAAGAGCGGATGGTCGAGATACCCATCTTCGACATAATCTTCTTCAAGCCCTTGTCTACAGCCTTGATATAGTTCTTCTCGGCAGTAGCATACTCCTCTTGTATCTTGTGCTTCTTCACCAGATCGTCGAGGATGGCGAATGTCATGTATGGGCACAGTGCGCTGGCACCATATCCCAGCAGCAGGGCTGCATGCATAGTCTCGCGAATCTCACCGCTCTCAACAATCAAGGCAGTCTGTACGCGCTTGCCCACGTTGATCAGATAGTGGTGTACGGCGCTAACAGCCAACAGCGACGGAATGGCAGCATGCTTCTCGTCGATGTCGCGGTCAGAGAGGATGATGTAGTTTACACCCTCGTCAACACTCGCCTCAGCCTGATGACACAGGTCGTCGAGAGCCTTACGCAAGCCTTCCTCGCCCTGTGCTATCTCGAAGAGCATAGCGAGCTTCTGGGTCTTGAATCCCTTGTAACGGATGTTACATAATATATCGAGTTGTGTGTTGGTCAAAACGGGTTGTGGCAGGCGAACCATCTTGCAGTTCGATGCGTCGGGTGTCAGGATGTTGGTGCCTACAGCTCCGATATACTCTGTAAGGCTCATTACCAACTCCTCGCGGATTGGGTCGATGGCAGGGTTGGTGACCTGTGCAAACTGCTGGCGGAAGTAGTTGAACAGCACCTGTGGACGGTCTGAGATGACTGCCAGCGGTGTGTCGTTACCCATAGCGGCTACAGGCTCTTGTCCGGCTGTGGCCATTGGCACGATAGTCTTGTCGATATCCTCCTGACCGTAGCCGAAGGTAATAAGTTTCTTATCAAAATCGCTCACACCGTTGTCAACCTTACGTCCGCTCTTCAACTTCTCCAGCTGCACGCGGTTCTCGTTCAGCCACTCGCGGTATGGGTGAGCCTTAGCCAGCTGCTCTTTTATCTCGCCGTCGTAGTAAATCTTGCCCTCAAGTGTGTCGATAAGCAGAATCTTACCAGGTTGCAGACGTCCCTTAGATACCACGTCGCCTGGCTCAAAGTCCATCACGCCAACCTCACTAGCTACCACCATCATACCGCTCTTTGTAATGGTATAACGGCTTGGGCGCAGACCGTTTCTGTCAAGCATTCCGCCTGCATAGCGGCCATCGCTGAACAGCAGCGCAGCAGGACCGTCCCACGGCTCCATCAGGATAGAGTGATACTCGTAGAATGCCTTCAGATCCTCGCTGATAGGATTCTTGTCGTTGAAGCTCTCAGGCACTAGGATAGCCATCGCCTGTGGCAGACTGAGACCGCTCTGCATCAGGAATTCGAACACATTATCCAGGCTGGCCGAGTCGCTCATTCCGTCCTGTACTATTGGGCGCAGGTCCTTGATGTTGCCCAGAGCTTCGCTGCTAAGCACGCTCTCGCGAGCCTTCATCCAGCCGCGGTTACCACGTATGGTGTTAATCTCACCGTTGTGAGCTAACAAGCGGAAAGGCTGGGCCAACTTCCACTTAGGGAATGTGTTAGTGCTAAAGCGAGAGTGTACCAGTGCCAGTCCGCTTGTAAAGTAGTCGTTCGACAGGTCGGGGAAGTAGCGGCGCAGCTGTCCGCTGGTCAGCATTCCCTTGTAGATAATATTCTTTGAAGAAAGGGAACAGATGTAAAAGTCAGACTCTCCCCCCAGCCCCTCCCTGTGAGGGAGGGAAGTAGATAGCTTGGCTACCCTATTCTCAATCCTTTTCCTTATTATATATAATGTGCGCTCGAATGCCTTCTCCTCTTCGTCTGGAGTGAAATTACTCCCCTCCATTACAGGGAGGGGATGGGGGGTGGGTCCCCTCTTTACAAAGATCTGCTTGATGTCAGGCTCCACTTCGCGGGCAGCCGCACCAAGCACTTCAGGATTAGTAGGCACAGCTCGCAGATGCATCAGCGTCAGTCCCTCGCGCTCTATCTCCTCGATCATCACGCTCAGAATCTCCTGCTGCGCCTTCTCGTCTTTAGGCAGGAATACCAGTCCTGTGCCATACTTGCCCTTCTCAGGCACAGGAATACCCTGCAACAGGATAAACTCATGTGGAATCTGTACCATGATACCAGCGCCATCGCCAGTCTTGTCGCGGGTCTCTGCTCCACGATGTTCCATGTTTTCCAGCACCTTCAGTGCATTGTCCACCAGTTCATGACTCTTTCCGCCGTGTATGTTTACCACCATACCCACGCCGCAAGCGTCGTGCTCATAGTCACTCTGGTAGAGTCCTCTTTGGTTTGCTTGAGTTTGCTTTCTTTTTGTCATATTATCCTTCATTAATCTTGCTTTTTGTCAGATTTTGGGTGCAAAGTTATAGCATTTTGTAATCAAATCGGCCAAACGTCTGACATTTTTATCTACTTTTTTAGTGTAAATAACAATCTGTAAGCATATTTAGGTGTTTTGCTTGCAATTTGAAACAAAAAGAGACCGCCAACCTCACCGATTGACGGTCTCCCTGATAAATTAACGTTACGTCTGTATCAGGCTTACCTTACGACTTGTTTCTTCTTCACCTCTTTTACCCTTAAAACGGTCTGCATCCCATGCAACTGGTCAATTATGGAGAATAGACGCGTATAATCAGCCAAAACTTCTGTTTTTTATTGTATTTGGCTAAATATATGGGTGTTTATTTGGCCAAATAAAAACTATTTCTTCTTTGTGGCCAGATTTAAGACTGTATTGACTATGATAATCGGTAGAAAAAGAGAAATCGAAGAACTAGAGGAACGCTATCAAAGTGATAAGCCGGAGTTTGTGGCCATCTATGGTCGCAGACGAGTGGGAAAGACTTATCTAGTCAAGGAGTTGTTCCAAGACAAAATGACCTTTTATCACAGCGGGCTGTCTCCTTATGACAAGGAACGTAGAATCTCCATGCGCGACCAGCTTGAGGCTCAATTCGTGGCGAGGATTGGCTTTCGAGCGGGTATGCTTTAGTCATATCACTATGATTAAGAAAGCACTGGGCGTTGAAGGTGTGTCATCAACAGAATCACCATGGATTGTCAAGGGTGATGAGGTCAAGACTGGTGCTCAGATCGACATGCTGATTATCAGAGATGACCGTGTGGTAAATCTCTGTGAGATGAAATTTCTATCAACAGAGTATGAACCGAAGAATGAAGACGAACTGGCACTTAGAGGCCGGATCGCGACTTTACAAGAAAGTCTTTCATTCAAACAAACGATCCACTTGACACTTGTAACAACGCTTGGACTGAAACACAACGCTCATAGCGGACTTTTCCAGAAAGTTGTGACAATGAGTGAACTATTTGATTGATTATTGCAAGATTAAAACATAAACTATGAAGCCTAGAAAAGAAAGAGGGGCTGAGCTTCGCCGTTCGTCCATCAGGTAATCGACGTAAGGTTAGACTGATTCAGACGTAGTGTAATCATTCGTACCACTTATGTTTCAATCTGAAAGCAAAACTGCAAAGTTTGCTTTCGGATTGATAGTTTTGACGAAAAAGTAGATAAAAATTTACCGTTGAATATTGATTGAAATCGGGAAAATGCTTACCTTTGCAGTCCATAAAAAGGATAATGGTTTTTATGGAAACAAAGTACATTTTCGTTACAGGCGGTGTGGTTTCTTCACTTGGTAAGGGAATCATATCGGCCAGCATAGGCAAATTGCTGCAAGCACGTGGCTACAAGGTGACTATACAGAAATTCGACCCGTACATCAACATCGACCCAGGCACGCTGAACCCCTACGAGCACGGCGAGTGCTACGTGACAGCCGACGGTTTTGAGACCGATCTGGACCTGGGACACTACGAGCGGTTTACAGGCATACATACAACACGAAACAACAGCATAACAACAGGACGCATCTATAAGACGGTGATAGACCGTGAGCGTCACGGCGACTACCTGGGTAAAACCATCCAGGTAGTGCCACACATCACAGATGAGATAAAGCGCCGTATGCTGCGCGAGGATGAACAGGACGAGAAACTCGACTTTGTGATTACAGAAGTGGGCGGAACTATCGGCGACATCGAGAGTGCGCCGTTTATGGAGGCTATCCGACAGTTGCGCTACCAGTTGGGTCGCGATGCGGTATGCGTACACCTTACGTACGTACCTTACTTAAAAGCAGCCGACGAGTTGAAGACCAAGCCCACACAGCACTCAGTGAAGGAGTTGCAGAGTATGGGTATTCAGCCGGATATACTGGTGCTGCGCACAGAGCGACATCTGGACGACTCGATGCGTATGAAGGTGGCATCATTCTGTAATGTAGAACTGGAGTGCGTGGTACAGAGCGAGGATCTGCCTAGCATCTACGAGGTGCCTGTGAACATGCAGCATCAGGGGTTGGATGCAGCCATCATGCGAAAGATAGGAATCCCCGTGGGCGAGACGCCTGCGATGAAACCTTGGCACGACTTTCTGGACAAGCAGCTCAACGCCACCAAGGAGGTACACATCGCGCTGGTGGGCAAGTACGACCTGCAGGATGCCTACAAGAGCATCCGCGAGAGTCTGAACCTGGCTGGTATATATAATGATGTGAAGGCTAAGTTGCACTTTGTGAACAGCGAGGAGATAACCAAGCAGAACATCGGCGAGAAGTTGAGCGGTATGCAGGGCGTGGTGATCTGTCCGGGATTCGGACAGCGTGGTATCGAGGGGAAAATCATAACTGCCGAATATACCCGCACCAACGATATTCCAACATTTGGTATCTGTCTGGGTATGCAGATGATGGTAATTGAGTTTGCACGCAACGTATTGGGCTATAAGGATGCCAATAGTGCAGAGATGGACGACAAGACTCCACATAATGTTATTGACATGATGGAGGAGCAGAAGAACATAACCCAGATGGGCGGCACTATGCGACTGGGCGCTTACGAGTGCGAACTGGTGAAGGATAGCAAGACTTACGAAGCCTATGGCGAGGAAACGCTGATAAAGGAGCGCCATCGCCATCGCTATGAGTTTAATAATGAGTATCAGGAGGAGTACGAGGTTAAGGGCATGAAGTGTGTAGGTATCAACCCTGATGCCAATCTGGTGGAAATCGTGGAGATACCAGAAAAGCGTTGGTATATCGGCACACAGTTCCATCCTGAATATTCATCAACAGTACTGAACCCACATCCGCTGTTTATGAGCTTCATAAAAGAATGTAAAAATTGAAAAATGTAAACGTTGAACATTTATGGAGCAATTAAAGCATGAGTGTGGTGTGGCGATGATTCGCCTGCTGAAGCCACTGGAGTACTACGAGAAGAAATACGGCACATGGGCCTATGGTTTCAACAAGCTCTATCTGATGATGGAGAAGCAGCACAACCGCGGACAAGAGGGCGCTGGTATAGCCTCAGTAAACCTGAACAACAAGCCTGGCACTGAGTATATGTTCCGCGAGAAGGCCGAAGGTAAGAATGCGATAACAGAGATATTCGGTCGTGTGACTGAGGAGATGAAGGGTGAACTGCTGATGGGTCATCTGCGCTATTCGACTACAGGCAAGAGCGGACTGACATTCGTACACCCATTCCTTCGCCGTAACAATTGGCGCGCTAAGAACCTGTGTCTGTGCGGAAACTTCAATATGACCAACATCGACGAAGTGTTTGAATTCCTGACTGCCCAAGGTCAGAGTCCACGTATCTACGGCGATTCATACATCACGCTCGAACTGATGGGACATCGCTTGGATCGCGAGGTGGAGCGATTATTCGTTGAGGCTAAGGAAAAAGGTCTTGAGGGCACAGCCATCACCAACTACATCGACGAACACGTAGAGATGGCCAACGTGCTGCGTACCACGATGCAGCATTACGATGGTGGTTTTGTGATGTGCGGACTGACTGGTAGCGGCGAGATGTTCAGCGTGCGCGACCCCTGGGGCATACGTCCGGCCTTCTACTATCGCAACGACGAGGTAATAGCGCTGGCCAGCGAGCGCCCAGTGCTACAAACCACATTTGATATAGACAGTAAAGACGTGCATGAGCTTATGCCAGGTCAGGCACTGATAGTACATAAAAACGGCGAGAGCCGACTGGAGCAGATTATGCCTGCCCAGAAGCTGAGCGCCTGCTCGTTCGAGCGCATCTATTTCAGTCGCGGTTCCGACTGCGACATCTACCAGGAGCGCAAACGACTGGGCGAACAGTTGACGCAACCCATCCTAAAGGCCATCGACGGTGATGTGTCCCATTCCGTTTTCTCCTATATCCCTAACACCGCCGAGGTGGCCTTTTATGGGATGACAGACGGGTTCCGTAAGCTTCACGGCGATGTGCGTACAGAGAAGGTGGTGTGGAAAGACATCAAGATGCGCACCTTTATCGCCGACAACAGCGAGCGCAACGATCTTGCCGCCCACGTATATGACATAAGTTACGGTAGCCTGAATCCCTACGAGGACAATTTGGTGATTATCGACGACTCGATAGTGCGCGGAACCACTCTTAAGGAGAGTATCTTTAAGATTCTGGACCGTCTGCACCCCAAGAAGATAGTGATGGTATCAAGTTCGCCACAGATTCGTTATCCTGACTACTACGGCATAGATATGGCCAGACTGGAGGAGTTCTGCGCCTTCCGCGCTACGATGGCCCTGATAGAGGAGCGCGGTATGTGGCAGTTGGTGAACGATACCTATCTGGCCTGCAAGCGCGAACTGCAGAAGCCTAAGGAGGAGATGCAGAACTGTGTGCGTGCCGTGTATGCGCCGTTTACGGTCGAGGAGATTAACAATAAGATAGTAGAGATGTTGCGTCCTGCTGATATGCAGGCTCCAATAGAACTCGTGTTCCAGAGTATCGAAGGCCTGCATGAGGCTTGCCCGAATCATCCGGGTGACTGGTACTTTACAGGACACTATCCCACACCAGGCGGTATACGACTAGTGAATCAAGCCTTTATTAATTATGTTGATAATGTAGCAAAGAAGTAGGTCCAAGCGACCTACTTCATTTTTACTTATTTCTTAAGCCAGTTTTCAATTCGTTGCAGCGCCTCGTCGGTCTGCTCATGACTGCCGAATGCCGTAAAGCGTACATATCCCTCGCCTGATGGACCGAAGCCTACGCCTGGAGTACATACTACGTGGGCACCATACAGCATCTCCTCGAAGAATTGCCAAGAGCCTGATGTCTCTGGTGTCTTGGCCCAGATATATGGAGCATTCTCGCCGCCGTAGCACTCAAATCCAAGACTGCGCAGGGTGGTGAGCATCTTCTTGGCGTTCTGCATGTAGTAGTCGATGGTTTCCTTAATCTGTTGCTTGCCTTCAGGCGTATAGATAGCCTCTGCAGCACGCTGCGAGATGTAGCTAGTGCCATTAAACTTGGTACACTGGCGACGGTTCCACAGTGGATTGAGAGGTATGCGCTCGCCTTCGAGTGTGGCAGCCGTAACCTCCTTTGGCACGATGGTGTAGCCACAACGCACACCAGTAAAGCCTGCCGTCTTAGAGTACGAGTGGAACTCGATGGCGCACTTACGGGCACCGCGAATCTCGTAGATGCTATGAGGAATCTCATCGTCCTGGATATATGCCTGATAAGCAGCATCGTAGAAGATGAGCGTATCGTTCTTCAGCGCGTAGTTCACCCACTTGCGCAGTTCTGCCTTCGAGATTACTGTACCCGTGGGGTTGTTGGGGTAGCACAGATAGATGACATCTACACGACGGTCGGGCAATTCTGGCACAAATCCATTCTCGGCATTACAAGGCATATAAAGTACATTAGACCAACGGCCATCCTCTTGCACACCAGCGCGACCAATCATCACATTCGAGTCGATATAGACAGGATAGATAGGATCAGTAACACCGATAGAGTTGTCCCAGCGTACCAGCTCCTGAATGTTGCCCGTATCACTCTTGGCGCCGTCGTTGATAAACACTTCGTCTCGTTCCAGATGGATGCCACGTGGCAGGAAATCGTTTTTCAAGATAGCATCGCGCAAAAAATCGTAGCCCTGCTCAGGACCGTAGCCTCTGAACCCCTGACGTGTGGCCATCTCGTCGGCAGCCTTGTGTATTGCCTCTATTACAGCTGGTGCCAGTGGTTGTGTTACATCACCTATACCTAGCGAGATAACATCTACTTTGGGATGCATGGTCTTAAAGGCGTTTACCTTTTTTGCGATGTCGGCGAACAGATAGTTGTTCGGCAGTTTCAAGAAGTGGTCGTTTACTAATGCCATAATAATTATGTAAGTGTTTGCGTTTATAATTCTTTTTTCGGATGCAAAGGTACTATAATTTACACGAAAAACTACAGAAAACTTAGCATAATCATCTTCTTTTTATGTAAAAGTAACAATTTGTAAGCATTGAGACGTGTTTTGCTTACAATTTAAAAGCAAATCGTGTTAATCGAATACAAAAGGATAACGAAATAAAAGAAAAATAAACAAAATGTGTGCGTTTACAATGGTTTTACTTACAAAATGTCGTAACTTTGCACCCAAGAAATGACAAAGTGTCATCATTTTAATGAATTATATTATAAATAGGTAAAAAGTTAAGAGGTATGAAAAAGATTGAAGCGATTATCCGTAAGACTAAGTTCGAGGAGGTGAAAGCTGCTCTGCTTTCTTCCGACATCGACTGGTTTGAGTACCACGACGTTCATGGCATCGGCCAGAGCCGTCAGGAGCGAATCTATCGTGGTGTACAGTACAGTACCGACGTGATTGAGCGTGTTGCCATCACCATCGTGTGCCGAGACATGTTTCTAGATCCGACTGTAAATGTCATTCTTAAGGTAGCCCATACGGGCGAGATAGGCGATGGCCGTATCTTTGTGAGCGATGTGCTCGATACATGGTCTATCCGTACAGGCGAACACGGTGACACTGTTTTGAGAGATAAGAAATAGAGGCTTCCCCATCCCCTCAAAAGGAGGGGGAGACAAAACAAACATAAACCCCGTACCTCCGTTCGGGTTCCCCCTCTCTTTGGTGGGGGTAAGGGGGAGGTTTATAAATTATGAACGAAATAGGAATTTCACTCGATACCGTATGGATGCTATTGGCAGCTATGTTGGTTTTCTGGATGCAGCCAGGTTTTGCCCTCTGTGAGGCAGGTTTTACTCGTAGTAAGAACACGGCTAACATCTTGATGAAGAACTTTGTCGACTTTATGTTCGGCTCGCTGTTGTTCTTCTTCCTGGGCTTCGGCTTTATGTTTGGTGGCGATGTGCTTGGTGGTTTTATAGGTATGCCTAGCTGGGGCGACCTGAGTTTCTACGAGAGCGATCTGCCAGTTGAAGGTTTCTTGATTTTCGAGACTGTATTCTGTGCTACTGCTGCTACTATCGTTAGTGGTGCTATGGCCGAGCGTACCAAGTTCTCTATGTATCTGGTTTACAGTGCAGTTATCTCGCTGATTATCTACCCAGTTGAGGGTCACTGGACCTGGGGTGGTGGCTGGCTTTGCAACGATGCTGCCGATGGATTTATGATGAGCACATTTGGCGATGTATTCCACGATTTTGCTGGTTCTGCTATCGTACACAGTGTAGGCGGTGTGCTGGCTCTGATTGGTGCTATCGCACTTGGTCCCCGTGTAGGTAAGTATGGTGAGGACGGTAAGAGCCGCGCTATTCCTGGTCACAACCTGGCTATGGCTTCTCTGGGCGTATTCATCCTCTGGTTGGGATGGTTCGGATTCAACCCAGGTTCTCAGTTGGCTGCTAGCGGCGAAGTTAACCGTATCGCTATCTCGCACGTGTTCCTGACCACTAACCTAGCTGCTGTTGCTGGTGGAACTGCCACAATGTTCCTCACCTATATTAAATATGGCAAGCCTTCGCTCTCACTCACTCTGAACGGTGTTCTGGCTGGTCTGGTAGGTATCACAGCAGGTTGCGACCTCGTATCACCATTCGGCGCTGTAATCATTGGTCTGGTTTGCGGTATCGTACTGGTTTTCGCCATCGAGTTTATCGATCACAAGCTTCACATCGACGATCCTGTAGGTGCTTCTTCAGTACACGGCGTATGTGGTATCCTGGGTACACTGATGACAGGTCTGCTGTCAACCAGCAATGGTGCATTTTATGGTCACGGATGGGGATTCTTTGGTGCTGAGTGCTTCGGCGTTCTAGTCATCGACCTCTGGGCAGCTGCCTGTGGTGTAGCACTGTTCTATGGCATCAAGAAGATTCACGGTCTGCGCGTCAGCAAGCGTATCGAGGAAGAAGGTCTTGATATTTACGAGCACGGAGAGATGTGCTATAACTAATTAAGAGTTTAGAGTTAAGAATTAAGAGTTTAGAATTTTAAAGAGAGAGAATTATGAAGAAGATTGTTTTAATGGCGCTTATGTTCGCTACAGGAATGAGTGCTACGGCACAGGATGAAGTTGAGACTACAGTATCGGCAGATGTAGTAAGTACATACGTTTGGCGTGGTATGGAGTGCGGAAGCGCAGCTATCCAACCTACACTTGGCATCGGCTACAAGGGACTATCGCTCTCTGCATGGGGTAGCTATGGGCTGGTTGATACCAACGATGCCAAAGAGTTCGACCTTACATTGGCCTACTCTACAGGTGGATTCAATATCGGCATCACCGACTATTGGTTCAACACACCAGAGGAGCGTTATTTCCTCTACGATGCCAACAAGACCAGTCACGTCTTCGAGGCTAACATTGGTTACGACTTTGGTCCTGCTGCTATTCAGTGGTTTACTAACTTTGCTGGCAACGACGGTTATAACAAGGATGGCAAGCGTGCCTATAGCTCATACGTAGAACTGAGTGCTCCTTTCAAACTTGCCTCAGTAGATTGGAGTGCTGCCGTTGGCGCTGTGCCTTATGCAACCGACTTCTATGGTGTAGATGGTTTTGCTGTGACCAACGTGTCGCTTAAGGCAACAAAGGACATCAAAGTAACAGATTCTTTCAGCATACCTGTGTTCGCTCAGGTTGCTGCTAACCCAAGCACTGAAAAAGCTTACCTCGTCTTTGGATTCACGCTTCAGCCGTGAGTCCAAGGACTCTTTTTCTAAAAATGCAAACATTCAAACAATAACAAAAAAGATAAAAAACTATGTGTGGAATAGTAGGATTATTTCGTGTAAAAGAGCAGTCGCAGGCACTGCGACAAAAGGCATTGAAGATGAGTCAGAAAATCCGCCATCGCGGACCTGACTGGAGTGGTATCTATTGTGGCGGATCAGCTATCCTGGCCCACGAGCGACTTAGTATCGTGGATCCAGAATCAGGTGGTCAGCCTCTTTTTTCGCCCGATCGCAAGCATGTTCTCGCTGTCAACGGCGAGATTTACAACCATCAGGAGATACGTCGTCGCTATGCTGGTCAGTACGAGTTCCAGACGGGCAGCGACTGCGAGGTGATTCTTGCCCTGTATCGCGACAAAGGCATCGACTTTCTCGAAGATCTTAACGGTATCTTTGCATTTGCGCTTTACGATGAAGAGCGCGATGAGTTCCTGATAGCACGCGACCCCATAGGAGTAATACCTCTATATATAGGCTACGACGCTGACGGAACCGTATATGTAGCCTCAGAGTTGAAGGCTCTTGAGGGTCAGTGCGATCGATTCGAACCCTTCCTGCCTGGTCATTACTATTGGAGTGGCGACCCTGGCATGAAGCGCTATTACCAGCGCGACTGGATGAAGTACGATGCTGTTAAGGACAACCCTGCATCTGTTGAGGCTATCCACGATGCACTCGAAAGTGCCGTTAAGCGCCAGCTGATGAGTGATGTGCCTTATGGCGTATTGCTTTCAGGAGGTCTCGACTCGTCAGTTATCTCTGCGATTGCCGAGAAATACAGCGAGATGCGTATCGAAGACGACTCTAAGACCAAAGCCTATTGGCCACGTCTGCACTCGTTTGCAGTAGGACTGAAGGGTGCACCAGATTTGGCTAAGGCTAAGATGGTGGCCGATCATATCGGCACTGTTCATCACGAAATCAACTATACCATTCAGGAGGGACTCGATGCCATTCGTGATGTCATCTACTTTATCGAGACCTACGATGTTACCACCGTTCGCGCCTCTACACCTATGTATCTGTTGGCTCGTGTCATCAAGTCGATGGGTATCAAGATGGTGCTCAGCGGCGAGGGCGCCGACGAGATTTTTGGTGGCTATCTCTACTTCCATAGGGCCCCATCGGCTAAGGACTTCCACGAGGAAACTGTTCGTAAGTTATCTAAGCTCCATCTCTACGATTGTCTGCGTGCTAACAAGAGTCTTTCTGCTTGGGGCGTAGAGGGTCGTGTGCCTTTCCTCGACAAGGAGTTCCTCGATGTGGCTATGCGCACCAACCCAGAGGCCAAGATGTGTCCAGGACAGACTATGGAGAAGAAGATAGTCCGCGAGGCCTTTGCTGATATGTTGCCTGCCGAGGTAGCTTGGCGCCAGAAGGAGCAGTTCAGCGATGGTGTAGGTTACTCATGGATTGACACCCTGAAGCAGATAACCTCAGAGGCCGTCAGCGACGAACAGATGGCTCACGCAGCAGAGCGATTCCCCATCAACCCACCAAAGAATAAGGAGGAATACTACTACCGCTCTATCTTCGCTGAACACTTCCCCAGCGACTCTGCCGCTCGCAGTGTCCCCAGCGAAGCCAGCGTAGCCTGCTCAACAGCCATCGCCCTAGAATGGGACGAAGCCTTCAAAAACATGAACGACCCCTCAGGCCGCGCCGTCAAAGGCGTGCATGAGCAAGCGTATTGACAGAACGACTCTTTGTCGTTCCAATAGGCGTCCACGAGCAGGCGTATTAAATAATCGCCAAGCGTAAGATAATTCGGACCATTTTCCCAAAGTCGGGGAAATGGTCCAATTAATTAATAAGACAATGAATTGTTCCTTTTAGCTTAGGCTGAACAGAAATTGCTGGTTGGTATATTCCCATTTTACGATTGAAAAGCGGATTAGGCGTGCTAGGAGGGTGATGACTTTGGGACGAGGGAGGCGTGACTGGCGGACTATTTGGTTTAAGGTTTGCAGGCCTTTCATCACGTCTAATAGGTGGCGGATGGTGTCATCATAGGTCATCATGCTGCCTTGGGGCTTTTGTGATTCGCGCCATAGTGCCAGGTGAATTGGCGAGGCCACTATGTTCTCGTCGTTAATGCGGATATAAGCACGTTTGCGACCTTCTTCGTCAATAGCACAGATGGGGCGATGAGTTGAGGGTGGAACTGTTACAATCACAATGGTTCGTCCATCTATATGATATGTGTCGAACTTGATGCTGGATTGCATCATGTAGATTTCTTCTTCTGAACGAACGCCTGACAGGTTGCCGTCATCTCGCACACCTATCAGCAGTCGGCCTCCATCGGTATTGGCAAAGGCCGATACAGATTTAGCCAACTTGCAGGCATCAGACACTCGATACTTGAAGTCCTGCTGCTGGTGTTCGCCCTCCCTAATGAGGCTTAGGATATAACGCTTGTCATCCATACATTATTCAATATCTGGCTCCCATAAGTGCTCGTTCATATCTACGTGACCGTTAGCTTTGAAAGTGATACCTTCTGCCTCTAGTAATGGACGCTGGCGGCTCCAGCCTGGGGCAGTACGGCCCGCGTTATTAACGACGCGATGACAGGGAAGAAGTTCGGCACCAGGGGTATAACGAAGTGTGCGACCAACCATCCGCGAATGACTGGGCCATCCTGCTAATGCAGCGATATGACCATAGGTAGTTACTCGGCCACTAGGTATTTGGCTAACGATGTTCAGTACATCATTGCGAAACGTTCGTGCCTGCTCAGGCGTCATTCTATCAGGATAGTCGTTCATCTTATTTGATGGTGATAATGATGCGCCGATAAGACACGAGATGGAAAGGACCATTATCGTGAACCTCGCAGATGAGGTGAATGGTATCGCTGGCGGCTTTTGCAGGGATGCGGACAGTGGCGATGGACTGGTCATCGGCTTCGATAGCGATGTGGGTATGACCAATCTCAGGCTGTTGCCACCAAAGAAAGCTGAGGCTATCACCATCAGGGTCGAAAGATTTCGAGGCGTCCAAACGAATGGTGAAGACATCGCCTTTCTTGACTCGAGGCGGAACGGTGATGGTAATCGTGTCATTGGACACAGCCATCGAGGCTCCCTTGAGTGCAAGTGGGGGAACGAATTTTACCTGCGGAGCCAATACAATATAAGGATTAAGATTGCCTCGACCCTCGGCGGCCCATTGCATACGAGCACAGAAATCGTTCAGTTCATCGGGATAGAAGCGACGTTTATAGTCTACGGAGATGCCACGTACAGGTTCCTGCCATGAAGTCCATGCTGTGGTGAGCGAATCTGCACAGATGCCACGCTCGTGATAGCCTGCCCAACCGCATTGCAGTGGGTCTTCAGGATCGTTCAGTCCGTTAGGCATCACATATAGGAAACTTGGTGTATCGCCCTCAACGCCCCATTTGTAATTAGGGTATTCACTACCAAGCACACCATGGCCTTGAATGTACTGCTGATGCTTCTGCCAGTGACGCTTGCCCAACTCGCACTGCTCTTGCCAGGCTCCTTCGTCCCAGATGAACTGCAGGTCGTCATGAAACTCTTTTCGAAGCCACATGTGAGAACTATAGGCACGATCCATACGCATATCATATTTCATATCTTGATCAGTGATGGTGAAAAGACGGAACTTGCGGACAAATTTCGTCAATTCATCAGTAGAACGAGATTGCTTTACTCGCCAAATGGCCTGAGCCAAAGTATTAGCTCCCCCCCAAGCAGCGACGTAGATGGGACGCGGATCGTCCTCATCAGCCAATCGAATAAGCAATTTGCTGCCTGGCGAGTCATTGCGCTCGCCGATTGATTGTATGCCGCCATACATGCTACCCATAACGGCACGGCTCGTGATGTATTCCGCACTCGGCCAGTAGCCAAGTTCCTGCTGGCCGTTTTCCTTCTTGAGCGAGAGGTGTTTCTTCTGTCCGGAGCGCTTCATCAGGTTAGGTACGTCTTTGGCATAAGCAGTAATCACGCGAAACAGATACTGCTGCCACTCTAACGGGTAAGGATCGCAGTTCCACCCCACGCTAGTGATGAGCGCTTCGATCTCAAAACAATCGGCATACGCCATCAGCCTCACCATCGACTCCATATCATCAGGTTCCACATCGGCTGGAGCAATATCAGTACATACCACCAAGCGTGGTTTTAAGTTGTCGTTTGATGCCCAACACGTCCCTGCGATAAGGGCGAAAAGCAGGGTAAAGAGATTCTTTTTATTCATATTTTCTGTTAAGATTTTGTTGGCAAAGGTATGAAAAAATCTTTAAAATCACCTATTATTAAAGAAAAATCATTATCTTTGTACCCAAATTCATTTACTCAACACATTTATGAAGAAAACAATTTTATCGATTGCGATGATTTGCGGCGCAGTCATCGTACAAGCACAGAAACCAGCCATCCCCCGCGATGCGGCGCTGGAGGCAAAGGTTGAGAAAACCTTGGCCAAGATGACTCTTGACGAGAAGATTGGTCAGATGTTGGAGTTGAACCTCGACATCATTGGTAAGATGACCGTAGAAAATGCAAAAGTGGACCGCGAGAAGGTTCGCTCTGTGATGCAGCAGTATGGCAGATCAGAGGCAGAAATCAAGGATCTGCTGAAGATGACTGATCAACAGATTATCGACAAACTTGGTGGATTCCCTGTTGACATCTATCAGGGTGACACCAAGCGCGTGTGGAAACTGAACGAGCAGATGCTAGACACACTTATCTCTAAGTGGAAGGTGGGTTCTATCCTCAACGCCCCTGGCACTCGCGCTCCAAGCGTTGCCCAGTGGCAGCAGTGGATTCAGTTGATTCAAAAGAAGTCGATGAAGTATTTGGGCATACCTGATATCTATGGTCTGGACCACAACCATGGTGTGACCTATGTTCAGGGTGGAACACTATTCCCACAGCCCATCAATCTAGGTGCATCGTTTAATACTGAACTGGCTCGCATAGGTGCAGAGATTACTGCTTACGAGAGTCGTGCAGCCAACTGTCCTTGGGTGTATAACCCAGTAGTCGACCTGAGTCGCGACCCTCGTTGGCCTCGTGTATACGAGAGCTTTGGCGAGGATGCTATCGTAAACTCAAAGATGGTAGTGGCAGAGATTAAGGGTTATCAGGGCGATGACAATAACCATATCGACCAGTATCACGTAGGAACCAGCACCAAGCACTACTTTGCATATGGTGGTCCTTGGACAGGTAAGGACCGTACACCAGCCTACCTCTCGCCACAGATGATTCGCGAGAAATACTTCGAGCCATTCAAGGCTGCTGCTCTGGCTGGAACGCTGACTATGATGGTTAACTCGGCGTCAGTAAACGGCGTGCCTGTTCATGCAAGCTACGAGTATCTGACAAAGTGGCTTAAGGAAGACCTGCAGTGGGATGGATTCCTAGTTACAGACTGGGCTGATATCAACAACCTCTTCTCTCGCGAGCATGTGGCTAAAGACAAGAAGGATGCTATCCGTATCGCAATCAATGCTGGTATCGATATGTCGATGGATCCATATAGCGTAGAGTTCTGCGTATTACTGAAGGAGCTGGTACAAGAGGGTAAGGTTAAGATGAGTCGTATCGATGATGCCGTCCGCCGTATCCTGCGTGCTAAGTATCGTTTGGGCCTGTTTGATAAGCCAAACACTGGTGGCAAGGGATTCGAGAAGTTTGGTAGCGATGAGTTTGCTGCCGCTTCGCTGAAGGCTGCTGAGGAGAGCGAGGTGCTGCTGAAGAACGAGGGCAATATCCTGCCTCTGGCCAAGGGCAAGAAGATCCTGCTTACTGGTCCTAACGCCAACCAGATGCGTTGTCTGCATGGTGGTTGGAGCTACACTTGGCAGGGATCTAAGGCCGAGGACCTATCAGAGAAGTACAACACCATCTACGAGGCGCTCTGTAATAAGTATGGTAAGGAGAACATCATCCTGGAGCAGGGTGTGACCTATAATGAGAATGGTGCTTACTACGATGAGAACGAGCCACAGATAGACAAGGCTGTAGCCGCTGCTGCCAATGCAGATGTCATCATCGCTTGTATCGGAGAGAACTCATATACAGAGACTCCTGGTAACCTGAACGACCTGTGGCTCTCAGAGAATCAGCGCAATCTGGTTAAGGCTCTCGCCAAGACAGGCAAGCCCATCGTGATGGTGCTGAACGAGGGACGCCCCCGTCTGATTGCTGATATCGAGCCATTGGCTAAGGCTGTGGTAGATATTCTGATTCCTGGCAACTATGGTGGTGACGCATTGGCCAATCTGCTTGCTGGTGACGCTAACTTCTCGGCCAAGATGCCTTACACCTATCCTCGCGAAATCAACTCGCTGAATACATACGATTATAAGGTATCAGAAGAGGTTGGCACAATGGCTGGCGCTTACAACTACGATGCAAAGGTATCGCTCCAGTGGCCCTTTGGCTATGGCATCAGCTATACGACTTACGAGTACTCAAACCTGAAGGTTTACAAGAGCAAGTTTACTGTTGACGACGTACTGACAGTAAGCGTAGACGTTAAGAATACTGGTTCCAAGGCTGGTAAGGAGGCTGTACTGCTTTACAGCAGCGACCTTGTCGCTTCTATCGTACCTGACAACAAGCGCCTGCGCGACTTCACTAAGATCGAGCTTCAGCCAGGCGAGGTAAAGACCGTTACCTTCCAATTGCCTGCTAAGAAACTGGCCTTTGTAGGAGCTGATGGTAAGTGGACCCTCGAAGAAGGCGACTTCATCCTAAAGATAGGCAACCAGACAGTTGGCACAACCTGCACACAGACAAAGATTTGGGACGAACCAAATATCTAAGTTAAACCAAAGAAAAAGGTGCTTCGCTAAACCGCTGAAGCACCTTTTTTATATCATTTTGTTATTTCGCTTTGGGTGATGTAGTTGCGATCTTTGGGGAAGGAAGTGGGGGTGATGGTGTACTTTTTCCCGTTCTGGAGATTTAAGGTGATCTTTTGGAAGCGGGGGGCTGAGAGCATGTAGCGGTCTGTGGCTGGACAGACGGGATAGAAGCCCATCGAGGCAAATACATACCATGCTGACATCTGTCCTGCATCATCGTTGCCAGAGAGACCGCCTGGGGTGTCGTTGTACTCTGTGTCGAGGATGTGGGCAATGCGCTGGATGGTCTTTTCGCGCTTGTCGATGTAGCTGTAGAGCCAAGGTATCTGATGACAAGGCTCATTGCCGTGCCAATAGCGGCCCTCGGTGAACATCGAGTCGAGTTTGGCCTCGAACTTATCTTCGCCACCAAGGAAATCAATTAGTCCATCTACATTCTGTGGCACATACCATGTGTAGTGACATGTGGCGCCCTCTGTGATATATGACTTGCGATGGATGAAGTCTGTGTTGTCCTCGAATTTGCCGCCATCGTTTTTCTTGCGAGAGATTTGCTTTGGCGCATGGCGACCGTCGCAATAGCCTGTCTTGGGATTGATGACGTTGCGCCAATTCTCTGAGCGACGTATCAATTCGTTGTAATCGTTCTCCTTGCCAAGTGCCTCTGCCAACTGGGCTACAGCAAAATCATCGAAGGCATATTCCAATGTGCGAGATGTCTGTTCGTCCTGATGGAAGGCTTCTTTTACGCTATCCTCCAAGGGGATGTAACCATACTTAATATAGCTGTCAAGTGCACGGCGACCCATACCATTCTTGTAATCCTCGAAGTTGGCCGGAGTCTCAAAAGCATTCTTGCGCATAGCCTCGTAGGCCTTTTTGTAGTCGAAGTTTCTGATACCTTTTATATAGGCATCAGCCAGAGCGACACTACAATGGTCGCCAATCATTGCTGCTGTGTACGAGTTCCAGCAGGGGAAGATGGGCAACCAACCGCCCTGTTCGTACATCGTAACCAGCGATTGCATCATATCTGCCGACTGCTTTGGGGCAATCAGCGTGTAGAGCGGATGCAGGGCGCGATAGGTGTCCCACATCGAGAAGTCGCCGTAGAATTTTCGATGCTCTGAGGGGCATACGATGCTACCGTCAGCAAACTTGGGATATGATCCATCCACATCACTCATCTCTCTGGGGAGGAATGAGCAACGATAGAGTGCGCCATAGAATTGATTAACGCGAGCTGTATTCGAGTCCTCCACATCGATGGTGTGCAAGCGGTCTATCCATTGCTTGGCTGTCTGAGCCATCATACTCTCAAAGTCTTGACCTTCTGCCTCGAAGGCAAAGTTGTCATAAGCTCCTTTTTTAGACGTGAACGATGTGGCTGCTTTCAGTATGATAGGCTGATTGGCTTTACCCTCGAAGGTAAACCAAGCACAAAGGCTGTCGATACCAAAATCCTTGATGTCATCGTAGGCCTGCAATAGATAGTGGCCCTCAAAACCAGCCTGTTCGCCCCAACCCTGATAGATGCGATGCACAGGGTTGTAACCATAGATGGTCTTGGCCTGTTTTTCAATTTCGAGATAGCCCTCCTTGTAGTCGCTATTATGATTCAATACGATATGTACAGGACCATCCACCTCTGGTGTAATGCGGAAGATGGCTGCATGACTAGAACCAGTTACCTCTAGCTTCAGTCGCTCATTAGGCAGTCGGACTGCATAGTAGTGAGGATGCGATACCTCTTGCGAATGCGAGAAGGGGGTGGTTCGCTCTGTGGGAGTCTTACGTAGTTTGCCACCAAGTGCAGCAAGGGTGAACGACCCATAATCCTGTGTGCAACCACCAACTATCCAGTGGCTGTTGCGAATGCCCTGAAACAGCGAGTCGGTATAGTAAAAAGGTGCAATGCACTTCTTCTCTGTATCCTGAGTCTGTGGAGTCCAGAAGTTCTGACCATTGGGCACGAGTACTGCTGGCAGGGTTTGACCGTGCTCCTCAGAACCTTTGCCAAACAGTCCTGCAGTCTTAGTGTTTGCAGGAGCTGTGCCTACCATTGTGTTCAGTGCATTCAGTTGTCGCAGATGTTCAAAGAAATGGATATTGTCATTTACTTTCTGCTTTAATTCTTTCCAACTATAAAAAGCCTTATAATCAAATTCGCCAAGGCTTGCTGTTTTTTCGTTAAGCAGTAATTGCACAAGCACATCGCCTTGTGCATTCTTGTAGAATATCATCTGCAGATTTGCCGCCATTGGCAGAATCTTATCCATATAATCATACGGCTCTGTTCTTACTCCTTCTACTCCTCGAGGTTTTATTCCCATCAGCGTCATCAGGCGATAGAGATTAGAATCATGCCCAAAGCGTAGATCTGCCCCTACGCCTCCACGGGCGATAGCTGCATCTGCCTCAGTCTCAATGCGTTGCCAAAGCGAGATGGCACTACGGGCTGGGATGCCTTCGTTTTCTATCAGGTCGCCATGAACTATAGTCATGCTTTTGTTGTTCTTTTCGTAAACAGTCCTAAACTCTTCGGCAGTAAAAATGTCGTAGAGCGATACATTCAACTCAACATCCTGTATATCTGAGGCGATGGTGTGGAGCTCCAACAGCAATTTTGTTGGGTTTGTAATTTTCGAGGCATCCACAAACAGGGCTTTGATAAATCTGTCGGGCGAAATGGTAAGTGGTACATTAGTTCTATTCTCCAATGCCTTCTCCTCTGGTGAGGTATAGGCTATCCAAGCCATATCTTCTTCGCGGGTGATGGGAGTTAGGTGTTGTACTTTGGATAATTGTTTGAGTTCATCCACAAAGTTCTCCATACTCACCTTGCACCTGTTTACTGTACTACTATGAGCGGTAAGATGGGCATCCATAGTAAACAGTTGGGGGAAATTATGATACATTCTACGGGCGATACCACGATGCTGTCGGGCACCTAAGGCTGTAAGCTTTCCGCCATTGCCTTTGGCATTCTTCCAGATTTTATCCAAACGCTTGCGCACATCCTTACCCAACTTAGTCAGGTTCTTGGTGTCGGCAAAATGTTCGTTCACCCACGTATATCGCTCATCGCTGGTAACCCAACGCGAACCATGTCGGCCATAATGCGAAATATAGAATGGCTCGTAGCCTGCTGGAGCCGATTGTAACTGGGGGCTGTCAGTACCCGATTCGATGGGGTAAGCGTAATACACACCGCCCAATTTCTCGTATTGGGCAAACACGGGGTTAGCTATCAGACAAGCCACCGCTATCAACGTCATTGCGTGTAGTAATCTCTTCATATCTTATAATATATTAGTATCTTAGTAGTTCAAAAATAAAACGTGCACCTTGTTTGTAATTGGTGTCTATCCACAGGTTGCCACCCATTTGCTGGGCAACAGAGCGCGCTATAGTAAGTCCGATGCCTGTACCGTCGGCAAAATCATCCATTTGTATAAACTCTTCGAATATACGTTCGGTTTGATCAGCAGGAATGCCGATGCCTGTATCTTGTACTATAAAACGAACTATGCCATCGACAACCTCTGCTTGCAGGGTGATCGTGCCCTCGTGAGTAAACTTTACTGCATTCTCCATCATCTGTGCAAGAATACGTGAGGCATGCAACTTGTGGGTTTGTACAGTGAGTGCGTTGATAGCATCGTCGATGAGTATCTTGAACGTCACATGGGCCTCGATATTGGTGGGGCGTGTATACTGTTCGATACCAGAGTGACTAATAGCCTGGGCAACAATTGTTTGGATATCAGTCTGGTCATTGCGCTCTATCTTCACATCGCTGTGTATGTTGCTAATCATCAGCATGCGGTCTATCAGTTTGGTAATGCGGTCGGTATTCTCACTTACCCGCTCATAAATATCTTTCTTTTCATTCTTGGTCAAATCTATTTCGGGCGAGGTGAGCACCTGTGTAAAGCCCGATACGATGTTAAGCGGTGTACGGATTTCGTGAGAGATATTTCGAATAAACTCGCTTTTCATTTTAGATGATACTTCAGCTTTCTCGTTGGCTATACGCAGTTTGCCGTTTATGCGCTTTAGTCTGATAACTGTATACCAGCCAAAAAGCATCAATATAAGGAGTGCCACCACTATAGTAATCGAGGCAAGCATAGTATATCGAAACTTGGAACGTTGTTGCTCTTCTTTGAGTTCATCTACCTGGAAGAGCGTGTTCAGTTCGTCTAGATGCTGACGGGCTTCGTGGCTAAACACTGAGTCTTTTTCGTGATACATGCGCTGGTAAATCTGTGCCGCATCATTGCCCCGTCCTAATAGCATTAGGGCCTGAGCTCTTATTTCATCAGTATGATTGTCCTTCTCTGTGGTAATAAATTTTACGCTGTCGGTATAAAGGAATGCTTTGGCAGCATCGCCAGCGGCTAAATGATAGCGTGCCTGCATCTTATAATAGTGGTGCAAACTGAGCGAGGTGTTGGTAAGGTGGGCATGATGATTGGCGGTGTCGAGAGCCATTTTGGCATCATGTAGTTTGTTCAGTCCGATAAAGGCAGCTGCACGAGTCAGATAGCAGGAATTGTAGCATTCGCGAACTTGTGGCTTTTTAACTTTGCCCACCTTTGTGTGCAGAAAATGCAGCCACTCATTGGTCTCCTGTAGTTCTTGCTGATATTGTTTATTGTAGTCGTAGGCCTTGGCTATGCGGTAGTAGATGTTACTGATAGAGTTAAAGTCGTCCTCATCCTTCATCAACTCGGCATAGTGCTTCAACGCCTCTACAGCCGGCTCTGTCTGTTTCATGTTCAGATAAATCACACCTATCTGTTTATAGGCCATCGCACGACCTAACTTGTTGTTGCGCTTTTGGGCGTCGTTTAGCATACGTTGTGTTTCCTGCAACGATGTTTGCAGTTTTCCCTGCGCACTCAGGGCATTGGCTTTTAGTTGCCATGTACGGTAGTAGTTGTCCCACTCGTTATGCGAACTGAACCACTCCATTTGCACATCGGCCTCTTCGGCCAACAACTTGGTTTGCGAAGAGTTTTTAAGTGCCACGATCTTCTGCCAGCGTGTTTCGCTTTCTTGTTTAATATTCGAAACGTCGCTTTGTACTGCGTAAAGCGTAAAGCTCCAAGTTAGCAGACTAATAATTGTTAGTAGCCGTTTAATCATTCCATACGCCAATTGATACCTAAAGGATTATTACGCATTTCGAGCACGAGAGGCAGATTGTGTTTCAGAGAGATACACATTTCTGTAAGATCGATATCAGCTTGAACTTTAATCGTGTCAGCTGTTGATGCTATTTTTCGCCAGGTAATTCCATCGTAGATAAAGTAACCTTTTTCCTGCAATGCTTTTAATGCCTTCTGCGATATAAAGGCAAAGGTTCCTGTGGTCTCGTAGATAGCGCCATCAGCAGTTATGTTCCAGCAGAAACTATCACCGTTTTCTACTATAGCGCGAGGTATCTTGTATAGAGCCTCTTTGCAGCTAAGCCATAAGGTATCGCCTTGCCAATCGTAGGCAAGAGGCCAGGTGCGATGCTGCTTGTTGAGAGTAAAGCTGATTGCTGTTCTGAGCGATAGGGGAGTCTTTGAGTTGTTTC
Organism: uncultured Prevotella sp.; assembly: GCA_900322175.1. Classification (GTDB taxonomy): domain Bacteria; phylum Bacteroidota; class Bacteroidia; order Bacteroidales; family Bacteroidaceae; genus Prevotella. The sequence goes on along the minus strand of ONYZ01000045.1, from coordinate 12,890 downwards.
CTACCGAGAAACTAGTTGTTCCCACGGGCGAAACTGCTTGTTTCTCCGTTGGTAACAGATTGTTTCTCTCTTTGTTACTCTTGTTAGAAACGTAGAACACCAGTTGGCCACCTTCCATCAGGTCGGCATGTTCCAGTCGCGCATCATCTAGTAGTTTGCCATTTAGCGTCACTTTCTCAAAGTGAGTGCCTTTGCCCTTTACCGTCGCGTGCAGCGATTTTCCATTAGATAGCTGCATAGTCCACTCTGCGATTAGTGGTGCATGCATAAGATAGTAACTCTGACCAGCGTTAGGATAGAGTCCCATCATGTGGAAAGCCAACCACGACGACATAGCTCCGCTATCATCGTTTCCTGGCAGTCCATCAGGTTTGTCGCTATAGTTCTGGGTGATAATCTGTCGAACGCGATCAGAAGTAAGGTCAGGACGACCTATCCAGTGATACAGGCATGGAGTGAGGAACGATGGCTCGTTGCCCACGTTATAGCGCTTGCGATCGAAGAACATATCCAGTCGCTTACGGAAGGTTTCAGCTCCACCACAAGCCTCAATCAGTCCTGGCACATCGTGTGGGATGCTGAGCGAATACTCTGCCGATAATGCCTCGTAGAAAAATGTGCTCCACCAAGGCAGATACCAAGGCGCAACCTTGGTGATAGGGGTATATGGTATCAGCGGATGATACACCTTCGACTTGCCCCAGGGCACAGAGTCGAGCCAACGGCCATCAGCATCTCTGGGCATGATGTAGCCTTTCACATCGTCCCACTCGTAGTCAGCTCGCCAAAGATTCTTCCAGTTCTGCGATTGGCTCAGGTAGCGATCGTAGATATCCATTCGGCCTAAGCCCTTGGCTACCAGTGCGATACAATAGTCATCGTAGGCATACTCGATGGTACGTGTTCCTGCTCTGTCGATGCCGTATGGCAGATAGCCATACTTCAGGTATTCGTGCAGTCCGCCTCGTCCATGTTTCTCGTGGTCGGCACCTGGGTCAACCTCAGCATCCTTCAGCATAGCTTCGAGAGCAAAACCGTAATCTATGCCCTCAACACCTTTGGCAAAGGCATCAGCTATAACCACCTCTGCATTCGATCCGCCTTGGGTTCGTCCGTTGCAGTCGCCACTACGGGCATCGGGCATGTAACCCTCTCGTTTATAGATGTTTAGCAGCGAGTTTACTATCTCTGCCTCGCGCTTAGGGGCGATAAGCGTGATGAGAGGCGACGAGGAGCGATAGGTGTCCCAAATGGCGTAGTAGTCGTCGTAGTATGGGCGCTCTGTCCACTTGGGGTTCTCACCTGTCTTATCCACAGGCATTATCATAGTGTGATAAAGGGCTGTGTAGAACATTTGTTTATCAGCATCTGTTCCTTTTATCTGTATACGACTCAAAAGCGTTTCCCAGCTGGTTCTTAGCTTTGATAGTTGTGCGTCGAAGTCGCAAGCAGGAATATTCCGCTTGGCCTGTTGCTCGCTCACATACGATATTCCTACCTTTATATTAAGTAATGTATCAGCAAACTCCACGATGTTTTCGCCCTTCTGCTTGAATGGTTTGTCGCTTATCAGACAGAAATACACAGTATATGCATCGCCATTATTCCATCCTCCTCGAACGCGAGAATAGCCACGAACCTCAAAGTTGCTAACCATCTCAACCTCGCCACCAATAAACTGTTGCTGTTCGCGAAGGTCTGGCACAGGGTTCTTGCCAAGATAGTGCGTGACATCGATAAGCAATGAACCACTCTTAGGGTAATGTATGCGATAGAAAGCACAACGATCAGAAGTTGTGATTTCTGTACGTATGCCACTTTCGAAAGTAGTAGCATAATAACCCAGCGCAAACTCTTCGTTAGTGCGCTTTTGGGGTTTTTCGCCAGGTTGAATCAGGATATTGCCATACTTCTGTCCACCACCAGTACCACTAACGTGAGTCTGCGAGAATCCTGTAACTACTTCAGGCATCTTGGCCCATCCGGCATTAGGCTTAACTGTACAGTCAGGCCCAGGTTTACACATACCAAAAGGCATCGACGGACCAGGGAATGTTCTGCCTACACCCTCGCTACCAATACGTGGATCAACATAATGCCATACATCTGCTAAACCTGCCATAGAACAAAGCAGCAGGCATGCGGTTAAAACGCTTGTTTTTAGTTTCATGCTGCAAAGATAACAAAAAATGGCACGGATTATGCGGATTATCGCTGTTTTTTTATCTAGAATAGTTAAAATCCGTGTAATCCGTGAAATCCGTGCCAAAAAATGCTATCTTTGCAACCAAATATGAATTATAATGAAGGACTGTATATTGATTCTGAGCGGTGGACTAGACTCAACCACCTTGCTTTATGACTACAAGGACCGTATTGCATTGGCCATTTCGTTTGACTATGGCAGCAATCATAATGCAAAGGAGATACCATTTGCACGTATGCATTGCGAGCGATTGGGCATAAAGCATCTGGTCATCCCCTTGGAGTTTATGGGACAGTACTTTCGCAGTTCGCTGTTGTCAGGCGATGACGCTATACCAGAGGGACACTATGCCGATGAGAATATGAAGTCGACAGTAGTTCCCTTCCGCAATGGTATCATGTTAGCTGTAGCCACAGGAATGGCAGAATCAAACAATCTGCAGTATGTGATGATGGCCAATCATGGAGGCGATCACACCATCTATCCAGACTGTCGCCCTGAGTTTGTAGACGCGTTCGACCAAGCAGCGCATGCTGGAACATATAATGGTGTAAGACTACTCTCACCCTATTGTAATATGACCAAGGGCCAGATAGCCGCAAGAGGAAAGGAACTTGGCATCGACTATGCCGAAACCTGGTCGTGCTATCGAGGTGGAGACAGGCATTGCGGCAAGTGTGGCACTTGCGTCGAGCGCAAAGAAGCACTGGCCGCTGCAGGAATAGATGATCCAACTGAATACGAAGATTAAGAGAATATGAAGGAAAAATTACTAATACTATCATTACTACTAACGGTATGTTTGCCCATCGCGGCACAGAATGCTGGCAACAAGTTTATCTTTACGCCGCAGTGGACTGCCCATGCCCAGTTTGCTGGTTACTATGTGGCCAAGGAGAAGGGGTTCTATAAGCAGGCAGGTATAGATGTCGACATAATACATCCCTCAGTATCGCAGACAGCCGAGAACCGTTTGCGCAACAGGGAGAGTCAGGCCACTACGCTTCAGCTATGTCAGGCTATGGAGATTATCGATAACGGAATCTCTCTGGTTAACATCCTGCAGACATCAATGAATAATGGTACTGTCATTGTGTCGCGTCGCGATAAGGATCCGCTCACTCAGCGTGGAGCACGTGTTGGTATGTGGCACGCAGGTTTCAGTCAGGTGCCCATCTGTATGAGCCACAAGGAGAAACTAAACTACAAGTGGATACGATTCACGTCGAATGTCGACTTGTTTCTTAAGGGTGCTATCGACGCCACACTGGCCATGAGCTACAATGAGTACTACCAACTGATGCAGATGGGATTCACGTTTACTGATAAGAATGTGTATCGATTCTGCGATCATGGTTACAATATCCAGGAGGATGGTGTATATATGCGTCGCGACTATTACGAGACCCATAAGGACCAGGCTCGCAAGTTTGCCCAGGCCAGCAAGAAGGGGTGGGAGTGGGCTGCTGAACATCAGGAGGAGACACTCGACATAGTAATGAAATATGTACGCGAGAACCATATCACCACCAATCGTGTGCTACAGCGACTGATGCTTAAGGAAGTGCTACGACTGCAGGTTGACCAAAAGTCGAAAAAGCGCGAGTTCCGTCTGCGTCCAGATATGGTGAAGTTTGCCAGCCAAATGATGAAGGAGTGCCAGTTGCTGAAAAACGAGGTGACATATAATCAACTGATAGCTGATTAGGCGTATGAGAATCCCAATGAGCAGCTATATCCGCCACTCGCTATCCAAGAGACTTAGTCTTCTGATAGTGCTTATCGCTACAATTATCTTTGTGGCGGCATTGGGATTTATGTTTGTAGAATCGCGCAAAGCCGTTCGTGAGGAGGCTATCAGCAGTGCTACTGAGACACTCGACAACACTGTGATGCGTGTAAACAGTTTGCTGGATCGTGTGATATTAGCTACAGACAACTTTGAGTGGCTGCCTCTACGACATCTTGACGCTCCTGATTCGATGTTTACATATTCAGCGCGAGTACTTAGATGTAATCCAGACCTAAATGGTTGTTCGATATCATTCGAGCCAGATTATTTTAAGGGAAAGGGACGCTATTTCTCTGCCTACAGCTACAACAATCATGGTACAATCGAAACCACTCAGGAGGGTAACGAACAGTACGAGTACTTCTATTTCGACTGGTATCAGATGGCTAAGCTGCTCGATTATCCAGTGTGGACAGAACCTTTTGTCGACTACAACCCTGAAGCCGTCTATACTAAGGAGGTTATAGCTTCGTATTGCAAACCACTGAGGGATAACGAAGGAAACTATATTGGTACGATATCTACAGATATCTCGCTGGAGTGGTTGTCGAAGACTATATCTGAGGTTAAGCCCTATCCCAACTCGTATAGTATTATGATAGGTGCAGGTGGAACATACTTTGTACATCCTGACTCTACCAAACTCTTCAACGAGACAATTTTTACTCCCACGCTTGAAAAGCTAGATACAGCTCTTACTGCCCTAGGTCATGCCATGCAGCGTGGTGAAACGGGTATGCGACAGCTTACGTTCGAGGGACAGGACTGCTATGTGTTCTATAAGGCACTGGGTTCTACAGGATGGAGTGTCGGTATTGTATGTCCAGAGAGTGATATCTTTGGCGCCTACAATCGATTGTACAGGATAGTTATCGCCATCGTAATACTTGGATTGATAGTGATGCTGTTTGTGTTCAGCCGCATTATTGGCCACGAACTTAATCCTCTGCACACATTAGCCCTCCAGGCTGAGACTATCGCCTCGGGCCAGTTCGACAAGACTCTGCCTGAAGACAAGCGTATCGACGAGATAGGCACGCTGAACCACACGTTCACCAATATGCAGCGCTCGCTGGTAAACTTTATCGAGGAACTGAAGAATACCACTGCCATGAAGGCCTCTATCGAGAGCGAGCTCAAGGTGGCAAGCGATATCCAGATGGGTATGATACCTAGAATATTCCCACCATTCCCCCATCGTCAGGACATCGACCTATATGCAACGATGATGCCTGCCAAGGTGGTTGGAGGTGACCTATACGACTACTTTATACAAGACGAGCGACTGTACTTCTGCATAGGCGACGTATCAGGTAAGGGTATCCCTGCATCTATGTTTATGGCTATCACTCGCAATCTGTTCCGTATTGTCGCACAACAAAATCGTGCCCCATGGGAGGTTGCTACACAGATGAACTCATTCCTGGTAAAGGACAACGAACAGAGTATGTTTGTAACCATGTTTATTGGTATGATCGACCTGCGTAAGGGACTGATGGAATTCTGCAATTGTGGCCATAATGCACCAATACTCGATGGAAAGTTCCTTGAGGCCAAGGACACCAACCATCCACTCGGACTCTGGGAGAGCAATGCATTTGTGGGCGAGGTTATCGAAGATATCCGCGACAAGCAGTTGCTGCTTTATACTGATGGTCTGAACGAGGCTGAGAATCAGGAGAAAGACCGTCTGGGTGATGAGCGCCTGTTGGAACTGATGCAAGACACTGCCCATCTCAGTTCTGAGGAGGTAGTAACCAAACTCAGAGCTGCTGTTATCAATCATCGTGCTGGCGCCGAACCCAACGACGATCTAACATTATTATGTCTGTCAATCAAATCGCTATGAAGAATCCACTACTCTATATACGCAAGTCGCTCTCTAGGAGATTAAGCATCATAATAGTGCTTATAGCCACCATTATCTTTGTGGCTGCCTTGGGATTTGTGTTTGTAGAGTCGCGTAAGGCTGTTCGTCAGGAGGCTATCAGTCGTGCCACCAAGGTGCTCGACAACACTGTGCTGCGTGTAAACAGTCTGCTGAATCGCGTGGTCATAGCGTCAGACAATTTTATATGGCTTCCTGGTCGCAATGTGAATAAGCCCGACTCGATGTTTGCTTATTCCAGACACCTGCTTAAGAGCAACCCAGATCTTAATGGTTGCTCTATAGCCTTCGAACCAGATTTCTACAAGGATAGGGGTAAGGGTAGGTATTTCTCGGCCTTCAGCTATAACAATCAGGGAACTATCGAGACCACTCAGGAGGGTAACGACCAGTATGAGTACTTCTATATGGACTGGTATCAGTTGCCAAAACTCCTTGACCGTCCGTGCTGGATTGAGCCCTTTGCCGATTATAATCCAGAGGAGATTTATGCCACAGAGGTGATTGGCTCGTATTGCAGGCCGATAAAGGATGAAAAGGGTACGTATGTTGGCACACTGTCAGTAGATGTCTCGATGGAGTGGATATCTAAGACGATATCAGCCGTTAAGCCCTATCCCAATTCGTATAGCATCATGACAGGTGCAGGTGGCACATTCTTCGTGCATCCTGACACCACCAAACTGCTGCACGAAACCATCTTTACGCCAACGCTCGAAAAGCCTGATACGGCCCTTACAGCCCTTGGTCATGCCATGCAGCGTGGCGAGACGGGTATGAGCCATCTCATGTTCGAAGGTCAGGATTGCTATGTGTTCCACAAGCCATTGGGTTCTACAGGTTGGAGTGTAGCCATCGTATGTCCAGAACATGACATCTTCGGAACCTACAACAGATTAGCTAACATAGTTGTCATCATTGTTATCGTAGGATTGATTCTGATGCGATTCATCTTCAGTCGCGTTATAGGTCGTGAGCTTAAACCTCTGCATTCACTAGCACTTCAGGCAGAAACGATTGCTTCTGGACAATTCTACAAGAAATTCCCCAAGGCCAATCGTGCCGACGAGATAGGCAAGCTTAACCACTCGTTTATAAACATGCGACTCTCGCTTGTTAAATACATCAACGAGCTGAAGCGTAATATTGCCATGAAGGCAGCTATCGAGAGCGAGCTAAAGGTGGCCAGCGATATCCAGATGGGTATGATTCCTAGAGTGTTCCCACCATTCCCCAATCGTCAGGATATCGACCTCTATGCATCGATGACGCCAGCCAGAGAGGTTGGTGGCGACCTTTACGACTACTTTATACAGGATGAGCGACTGTATTTCTGCATAGGCGATGTGTCAGGTAAGGGTATTCCCGCCTCAATGTTCATGGCTGTTACAACCGATTTGTTCCGTATCTTTGCCAAGCAGAATCGTGCCCCATGGGATGTTGCTACACAGATGAACTCATTCCTTGTGAAGGACAACGAGCAGAGCATGTTTGTTACCATGTTTATAGGTATGATAGACCTGCGCAAGGGCATTATGGAGTTCTGTAATTGCGGCCATAATGCACCAATACTCGATGGCCAGTTCCTTGAGGCTAAGGATAGCAATCAGCCACTCGGTCTCTGGGATGGTATTGAATTCAATGGCGAAGTAATCGACGACATTCGCGACAGACAGCTGTTGCTATACACAGACGGGCTGAACGAAGCCGAGAACCAACAACAAGACCGCCTAGGCGACGATCGCATTATAGAGCTTATGTCCGATACCGCCAACCTAACCTCAGAGGAAGTCATCAACAAACTCAAGGAAGCCGTAGCCACCCACCGTTCCGGCGCCGAGCCCAACGACGACCTCACCCTGCTGTGCTTGAAGATTAAAACCATATAATAGTTACCAAACCAAACCTTATGACGATGAAAATGAAAACGCTAATGGGAATTTTACAGCATCACAAGTTGGCTCCCCTTATATTAGCCCCAGCCGCTACATCGTACCATCATAGGTTGGGCTGTCGTCATCTTCATACACGCCCCATCGGCGAGTAGTCCATACAATAGTTTTTATCTCGATGGTTTGTGTTCCCATCAGGTCTATAAGTTTCGACTGCGTCATCTCGCATGGCCAACCATTATAGAAGTAGTTGTACTGCTCAGAGTTGGTGACCTTAGCCTCGCTATATTCTGTTGAGTCGATAGTTTGGTTCACCTCTTCCAGGTGCTTGTCGCTTATCATCTTGTTGAAGTACAACTTCAGCATATCCTTTACGTCATCTTTGGGGATGGTGGTTTCTGATACGGAATGCACATAATAATCATCTTCGAATCCGTAGTCATCGTCAGTCTTACCATAACTTGTCACAATTACGCTATGCTGTGGATATCCGTTGTCCGAAGGATCGTCGTTCTCCACTTTACCTATAGGCAGCGACTTGCCATGCAGCAAGAACAGCAACTGCAGATCGTCATTATTGGCCAGGAAAGCCTTCTCGTTAGAATACAGAGTTGCTATCTGTGCTTCAAAGCGCTGTCGAGGAAAAACTTCACTCATCGCAGGCATGTTAGCGTAGATTGAGTCAAATATCGCCTTAGATGCAGCTTTCATATTGTTTTTTACCTCTGTCCAGTTCTTCACGTGTTCGATAGTACCATACTCATCTGTAGAAAACAGCACCTTCACATCGCCCATCTTTTCCATTATCGACTGCATCACACGTGTAAACATAGAGTCTTTATATTCCACTGTAGTGTTCAGCGCATTGTATTCTATCAGATATCCTTTCGACGTCGAGTCGACTACTACCAATTGTATATCACTCTTGATGTAGTGGTCTACGATGGTATCATTGTTTTCCACCTTAGCCTCGTAATCCTGATACTGATAACACATGGTGTCGTTCTTGCAGAAATATGCAATAACATTTACTAGCGAATCCTGACTAGCCTGCTGGGCTGTCACCGCTTTGGCTGCAACGGGAAGAGCACACAATTGCAATGTAAGTGCCATTACGGCACGTAACAGATTTTTCTTGTTCATAATACAGTTAGCCATTAAATTATGGTAGGCTTATTTTTCGGCGACAAAAGTACGCAATTATTTGCAATCCACAAAATATTTATGCGAGAAAAATGAGAATTGATCACATTCTCCGTCTCCCAGTAAAGCGTAATCCTTAGATAAAAGCCTTAAATCCCAAGGTGGCAGATTTCATAAGGCAGAATAACAGGTTTTTGTCCAAATGTGGGGTAAAAAGTATAGATTTGGACAAAAACGCTTGTTTGATCCAAATCTTTTTCCTATATTTGCACCTGCAAATACCGACACAGGGATTTCGTGTTGGCGCTATATGAAATATAATAGGCCGTTGGATATGAACGCATTGGATAATGCTAATATCAAGGACGAGAATTGCTCAGGATTTGTATCCTTTGCCATCCCCGAAGCGAAAAGCTCAAAAACAGGGGTGTCGGTAAGATATGTGCCGTGTGAAGACAAGGCTTGGTATGTCCTCCGTATCAAGTATGGGCAGGCGCAGACGGTTGCAGATACCCTCATTGAAGACGGCACCTACGTCTATCTGGCGAAGGTATGGAAAGACATCATAAATAAAGAGACGGGCAAGAAACAAAGAAAGCTGTTCCCTTTCATGAACCTTCTTTTTGCATACATGACGGAGCAAGAAGCGGAAAAGTATGTCAGGCATTCCAAAATGTCGCAATATACCACTTACTATTACAATCATTTCGTTACCGACAAGGACGGCCACAACCCACCGTTGACAGTCCGTTCCAAAGATATGGAACCATTAGTCAGAGTTACCGCTCTGCTCGACGAGCATGTGATGGAAATCGACACCAATACCTGCCGGTTTCTTTCTAACGATTTAGTGCGTATCAACGATGGCCCCTTTAAAGATATAACAGGCCGTGTCGCCCGTATAGCAGGACAAAGGAGGGTGGTCATTACCATCAAAGGCCTTCAATCCGGCTTGACCACCGCTTATATTCCATCTTATTGTCTTGAAAAGGTTGGAAAAGAAGAATCAGTTTAAACAATTATATGCAACAGCAAATCTGGACAATGAGAATAAGGCCGCATGAAAAATTGTGGCATATTGATTTCCGAGAGATCTGGCGTTATCGCGACCTGATAGAACTGTTCGTCAGGCGCAATATCGTGGTGCAGTATAAGCAGACCATACTGGGTCCGCTTTGGTATCTGATACAACCTATTTTGACCGTCATCATGAACATGGTGGTGTTTGGAGGCATTGCCAAAATGAGTACAGACGGGATGCCCCAGGCTCTTTTCTATATGGCAGGCAACATCTGCTGGTTCTATTTCTCTGACTGTCTGAATCAGACGTCAAGCACATTCACTGCCAATCAGAATATGTTCGGCAAGGTGTATTTCCCGCGCCTCGTAGTGCCCATCGCCGTGGTGATATCCAATCTGTTGCGATTTGTCATACAGGTAGGACTCTTTGTGGTGCTCTATCTCTATTTCTTTGTGGCAGGTGCTCCTATAGCCCCCAATTGGGCTATTCTGCTTACGCCCCTATTGGTCGTGATGTTGGCAGGTCTTGGTCTTGGCTTTGGCATCCTGATCTCCTCGCTCACCACGAAGTATCGTGACTTTACGATACTCTTCACTTTTATCGTCCAGCTATGGATGTACGCCACCCCCATTGTCTATCCCATCAGCATGGTACAAGAGGGAACGCTTCGCACACTGATTATGGCCAACCCGATGACCTCTATCATCGAGGCATTCAAGTATGCCACGTTGGGACAGGGCTATTTCTCATGGTTCGCCTTAGGCTATAGCTTCCTGTTTATGAGTGTACTGTTGCTATTCAGCGTCGTTATATTTAATAAGGTACAACGTAATTTCATGGATACCGTCTAGAACCTTATGGAATTAAAAGATTAAAGCTTTGCAAATAATAATTGACGAATTATGCTTTTCAATTCTTTAGAGTTCTTGGCATTCCTGCCGATAGTGTTCCTGCTCTATTGGTTTGTGTTTCGTGAGCGACGATGGCAAAACATGTTGATTGTCGTCGCGAGTTACATCTTCTATGGTTGGTGGGATTGGCGATTCTTATTCTTAATAGCCCTGACATCGCTTTGTAGCTATGGTAGTGGCCTACTTTTGGAGCACTATGAGGGACAACGGCGAAAGCAAAAGTGGGTAAGTGCAGCTAACATTATTCTGAACTTAAGCATCCTTGGGGTGTTCAAGTACTATAACTTTTTTGTAGAAAACCTTGATGCGTTGTTGGGTGCATTTGGTTGGCATTTAGACTGGGTAACGATGAACATCGTATTGCCCGTTGGCATCAGTTTCTATACGTTCCAGGCTCTTAGCTATACAATTGACGTTTATCAAAAGAAACTACCAGCTACTCATGACCCTGTAGAGTTCTTTGCCTACATCAGTTTCTTCCCGCAGTTGGTGGCAGGCCCTATTGAACGGGCAACGAACCTGCTACCGCAGTTCCAGAGAAAACGGCAGTTTGACTATGCCAAAGCAGTTGACGGAATGCGGCAGATGCTTTGGGGATTCGTAAAGAAGCTCGTTATTGCTGATAATTGTGCAACAGTTGTCAACGACTATTGGGGGCATTATGCAGACTTGCCAGGATTGATGCTTTTTCTTCTTGGAGTCCTATTCACATTCCAAATATACTGCGATTTTTCAGGCTACTCAGACATCGCCATCGGTTGCGCACGATTATTTGGCTTCAATCTGATGCGAAACTTCAACTACCCGTATTTCTCACGTAGTATTCCTGAGTTCTGGCGTCGTTGGCATATTTCTCTTACCACGTGGTTCCGCGACTACGTATATTTTCCGTTAGGCGGCAGTAGGTGCGATAAATGGAAAGTCATTCGTAACGTTTATATCGTTTGGGCTATTAGCGGCTTATGGCATGCAGCCAATTGGACATACGTCTGCTGGGGTCTTTATCATGCCACCCTACTCGCTATTTATAATATCTTTGGCATCAATACCAAATATAAGAATGTGGTAGCATACGGGCATTATTTCCCCAACATCAAAGAAATGTTACAAATGGCGTTGACATTCTTTCTTGTCGTTATCAGTAGAATATTTTCACGCTCCGAATCTATGACGCAAGCCGTAGGCTATTTTTCGGCAATGGTTTCAAACAAGTTCTTCGATGCATCCATGCTTTATGGGATAAAGTATTTCTTCTTCGGTCTTATACTTCTTCTCATAGAATGGCTACAAAGAGACAAGCAGCATGCACTGCAGTTCCCTAATAACAGGCTATTTAGTAAAAAAGCCACAAAGTGGGCGTTGTATATTATTATCTATCTGTTGATTCTGTTTAATACAGGAAAACCCCAGTCCTTTATTTATTTCCAATTCTGATATGCTATGAAAAAGTTTATACGTAATATCACAATTATAGGCATAATACTATTGCTTATCAATATAGCGATAGAATTTCTGTTATTTTTACGGCCTAATGAATATTCATATAAAAGAGCATATGTTGAAGAACATATTAACGATATAAGATGTTTGATTTTGGGCAATTCGCACATAGCGTATGCATTAAAACCAAATTTTTTGGGTAATGGTGTTTTCAATATGGCAATTTCTGGTAGAAATATTGTATATGACATAGAATTAGCAAAAAGATATGTTTCTCAAATGACTCAATTAAAGATATTAATCATGCCTTTGGATTATTCTAGATTCTATTTTGGCAGAGAGAAAAACAATCCTAATGAGATGAAGAAGCCATCAGGGCGTCAAGGTACATATAAGTGTATGTATTACAAATACATGGGCATCCGGGTAGATGGTTTTTGGTACTGGTCTGAATTGTTGAATTCAAAACTAGACTATATGAAAAGGTTCCTGAAAAATGACGTAGATGCCAGAGAGTGTGATTCTTTGGGATATGTTAAGCGGAGTTTGTCAAAGAGAAATGCTAATTGGAAGGATAGGTCTCTGCCAAAGATTATT
>ONYZ01000010.1 GCA_900322175.1 uncultured Prevotella sp. | reverse complement strand
GAACCGCCATACTGTTCTTCCATGGTGGACTTGTCTTGCATAGAGACAATCTAATGTTAAATTCGTTAAGTTAACTCACACTAAATCCAGTAGAACCAAAAAATCTTCGCTGTTTCAAGTTGACGGATATATCGTGACCATTGGAAAGAAGTGCGACAAATTGGTACTTGTGGAAAAAGAAGCGGATGATTGGGCAGAAATCTTCGTTGAGTTGAAGGGCGTTGATGTAGCCAGTGCTATTGATCAGTTAAGAGCAAGTTTGGAAAACCCAATCTTCAAGCATGTAACCAACAAAGAACTTAGGGCTAGGATTGTTGCTCAGTCATTTCCTTCCAACAAGTCGAACCCAATTATGGAAAAAGCCAAGATTGAATTCCGTCAAAAATATCATTGTGACCTGCGAGGAATGAAGAATGGTCAAGAGGATTCAATCTAATCCGTATTGTTCCATTTGCTTTTTGAGAATCTCCTTAATCTGCTCACGTAATGACAAAGGGCTAATAACTTCAAGGTTTTCACCATAAAGGAGAATTCGACCTCGCAGTTCGCGATTTGGTTCTATTGTAAGTCGGACTTCACCATAATATTGGCCAGCATGCTCTCCAAAAGGTAGCAATTCTTCTTGTGAATGATGCAAAGGTTTGGTAAGTAGTAAGCCATGTTGGTATTCTGTTTTCGTGTGGACGATAACTTCTTCAACCTTAGCACCTTTCTCATGTGTAACACCTATCATATTTTTAAAGAACTCCTGATAGAAACCTTTAGGAGCAGGAATATACTCTACGTCATTCACCTCGTTAACCTTACCAATAATTCTATCTAAGGGTGCATTATAAGCCTGATATGGTTCTCTGTCTGCTTCGCCAAAAACAAACCATCGGCCGTTATACTCTTTAATAAACTGGGGATGGAATGTTAAAGGAAATGGTTCCTGACCAAATCGCTTATAATTAAAGCGGAGAACTTGTTTGTTGGCAATTGCCCTATAAAATACAGGTAACAAATCGATATTCGTGAGGTTTTGCTCGGCACTAGAACATATTCGTATATCTCCATCTTTCGACTCTCTGTTAGTGTCGAGTAATATTTGCGTATTCTCAAAAAAAGAAGAAAACCAACTTGCTGGTAATATACCTGCTGAGGCCTTGCAAAAAGCTACGTAATCTTCTACAGACTTTTGAACAACAGCCTTACGCTCTTCAGATAACGGATCATCACTTTTGCCTTTATATCTATATGCCTTGCCCTTACTAAGCCCATTGTCCTCAATACATCCTGGAATGCTGTTTTCTAAAGCCTTTAAAACCTCTGGGAATGCTTTCTTCAACTCTCCATAACCAGGTTCGCTATTGCAAGCCATCTTATTGTAATAGCCTTTGGGCCTCCCGCAGTACAAGGCCAGTATATCAGCATAGCTGACATATTCTCGCTTCATTAACTCCGTGTATATCAGGTTCACGAACTCTGACCTTACTCCAAATCCAGCAAAAATATTCTTAGTAGGCATATTCATCAAATTAATATGAATCTGCCATCAAATCCTTTCGACCAATGAGGCTGAAGATTGTTATCTCATTATCCTCATTAAGAATTCTGAGTGTACGGAGAACCTCATTAAGTGTGGAGCCGCTGGTTGTCACATCATCAATGACCAACACATTCTGCTGGCGGATTGTTGAGCAAAGTTCCTTTTCTTCATCAGAGTTAAACCTTAAGAAGTTCATTATATATGGGCGTAGTCTGCTCTTCTTCACGTCCTTGGCAATGGTGAAATAGTCCTTTTTGTGAATCATTTCCAGCATAGAATTAATAGAGCTCTTTGCCTGTTCTTTGGCCGCTTCGCTATAACGGGGCATTCCATTCTCCAAGATATCGTCGAGATACTGCTTCTCATAGGCTTTCATGTCAAAAGATATATTTGAGGGGAGAGCCTTTACAAGAGTCATCTTATATAATGTAGGTTGCGCAAATCTGTAGATATAGCGCAACATATATTGGTTTACCTTACTCGAAGATTCTGGCATAACCACAAGGTCAAAATTGTAGAGGTTTATCTTTTTGTGAAGATTATCTACAGCTTTCTTGATAAAGTTTGTCAGATCTGGTGTATCCTTCAATGCCTCTGTGAATTTCACATATTTAATAAAGGCAGTACGTACTGAACTTTCTACCTGATCAGAGAATTCGTAACCATAGTAGAAGCATTTGCCGAACGCCTCCACCTGATAGCCATTACCAGTCAGGCTGACAATGTCTTCAGCTCCATCGTGCTCGAAATCAAACACGAATTTCTTTTCTGTATCGTCGAATGTTACACCCATATCATTAATATCTCGTTTGCAAAGATACAACAAAAAAATGAGAGACGTTCTATAATAGGTGCTTTTTTGCATTTTCACAAGGCTTGTTTTCGGATTTCGCTTGGAGGGTGGGGAATAATATGCTAATTTTGCAACATCTTATATATTATAATTAGGTGAAGATATGAAAAAGAAACTATTAATTGGATCATTGTTGTGCTTGACTCTGGTAGATGTTAAGGCACAAGTGTATAGTTATGACTCGACAGTGCCAGTGCCTGTGATGGAGTTGTATGATAAGAATCTGATGAATTCTTATCTGAATACATTGGCTGCGACTGCTGCGCGTAGGGAACAGAACTACCGCTATTATGGCGATAAAGCGATGGAGGCATTTGATAATCGCGATTGGAGTCATGTGGTTAGTTATGTAAACTCGGCTTTAGCTACCCAATTCTATTGTGGTACACTTTACTACATTCGTGGCTATGCTTATGAGCAGTTGGGTAATCTAAGGGCTGCAAAGAGTGATTACAAGGCTGGAAAAAAGTATAATTGCGTTGAGGCAGCTGAGGCTTTAGATGCACTGAAGGCTAGGATGAAACGAAAGAAGTAAATGTATAACATAAAAAATGATAGGCATATGAAGAGATTTACATTGATGCTGTTGGTAAGCGTATTCGCTATCGCAGCAAAGGCACAGTACAATCACAGTACGACGAGGCTTACACCAAGAGCACCAAGACTGGCGACGAGCTGATGGACGAAATCAAGCTTTATCGTCGCTTCGACCTGTGGGGCGAGGGCAACGACTGGTTCGACTACAAGCGTTGGGAACAGTCAATCGTGCGCAAGACCAAGGCTCAGGGTGGCAGCTTCAAGTCAGACTTTGCCGTAACCATCAATCCTGAGGACGGCAACGCATGGACATGGGTTATCCCTCAGAAGGAGACTGACTACAACGGACTTGTTGAGTAATGGCGCAAGCTACAGTATAAGCGGTAGTCCAGGCGGCTTGGAAATTGAATCCGCCTGTGACACCATCGATATCGAGAACCTCTCCAGCGAAATAGACGCTGGGGAGGTTTTTGCTTTCGAGTGTGTTGGGATTGACAGCAGCGAGGTCGATGCCGCCACAGGTCACAAACTCATCCTTGAACGCTGAACGACCTGCTATCTGGTACTGGTCGTTGCACAGGGCATTAGTCAGACGATTAAGCTCCTTCTGATTAAGATTCTGCCAACGGTTCTGTGCTCGCTCGCCAAGGGTCTTGGCCACGAGGTAATCCCACAGTCGCGATGGCAATCCGAAGGGGCGGATAGTGGCTATCTGCTTTTGCGGATGCTGGGCGATGATGGAGCGCAACTCCTGCTGGATGTCGGGTTCCTTGCACGATGTCCAATTGACAGAGAGTGGCATCTGGTAGTTGTGCTCGTGCATATCGCGTGCTGCATAGCTGGACAACTTTAGTATTGCTGGTCCGCTCATTCCCCAGTGGGTGATGAGCAACGGGCCGCTACTGCGGAACTTAGTGCCAGGGATAGATGCTGTAGCATCTTCGACCACCGTACCCATCAGGGCGCGTAGTGCTTCATCGTTGATGGAGAAAGTAAACAGCGATGGCACGGGAGAGATCACGGGGACAGGTCCTTGATTGAGGGCAAAGCCCTGATCAAGCGACCTGTCCCCATGATCTCTCATGCCGCCAGTAGTTATCACTTTAAAGTCATAATCTATTAATTCGTCCAGACTTTCTATCTTGCATTGCGTGCGGATTTCTATGTTCTTGCGTTTCGCCTCGGCGAGGAACAGATTGATGATGGTGTGTGAATCCTGCGACAAGGGGAATACGCAGTTGTCATCCTGAGTCACTAGGCGTACACCGTGACTCTCGAACCACTGGTAGGCATCGCGATAGTCGAAGGTCTTGAACAGGCGCTTAAGCAGTCGGTGACCGCGAGGGTACACCTGCGACAGATCGGTGACAGCATTAAACGAGTTGGTACAGTTGCAGCGCCCACCGCCAGAAACTTCGACCTTGGCCAGCACCTTCTTTGATTTCTCAAAGATGGTTACCTCTATCTGTGGGCACATCTCCTTCAGGTTTATCGCCGCAAAGAACCCAGCCGCCCCTCCACCTACAATCGCAGTCCTCATGTGCAACCTCTTCCCTCTTACCTCTTCCCTCTAACTTCTAACCTCTTACTTCTCAATGAGAATACGTGCATCGACGGCTACTACGTCGTTTTCGTCTGCCAAGAGCGGGTTGATGTCCATCTCCTTAATCTCTGTGGCGAAGCGGAGTAGGGTAGACAGGCGCACAATAATCTCGGCAAACTTCTGTTCGTTGATGCCCTTCTGTCCGCGCGTACCTTTAAGTATCTTATAGCCACGCAGCGAGTGAATCATAGAGTAGGCCTCGTCATAGCTGAGTGGTGCAAGTCCGCTTGACACATCCTTAAGTACCTCGACGAAAATACCACCCAGTCCGCATAGGATGACATGACCAAAGCGAGTCTCGTATTTGGCACCGATAAAGAGTTCGGTACCCTTCATCATCTTCTGCACCATCACGCCTGTGGCATCCTGAATCTTCATCATACGGTCGAACTCGAGCGACAGGTGTTCGGGGGTGCGGATGTTTAGTGTTACACCACCCACGTCGCTCTTGTGGATAGGTCCTACCACCTTGGCCACAACAGGGAATCCCACTTGCTGTGCAAAGGCTGTAAGTTCCTCTTTGGATGTGCTGACCATCTCGGGTACCAATGGTATGCCTGCGCACGACAGGATGTCGCGCACGGTCTGTGGCGATACGTAGCCATTATCATACGTGCCCTTGATAATCTGATGCAGGCGCGAAAAGTCGATACCGTAAAGCTGTACCTCGGGTGGTGCAGGCTTTGGTGTGCGCATAATCTGACTGAGTGCTGTAGCCAGTGTTACCTCATCGCTGAAGTTGACGTGTCCGCGCTTAAGGAATTCGGCTACCTCAGGGCCTGCTGTATGCAGACTGGGCAGTACGGGGAAGATAGGTTTCTTACACTCCTTAATCTTCCTATCCAGCACATCGTAGGCCTCGTAGAGTTGGGTGAGACCAGGTGTGCCATAGATTACAGCGATGGCATCTATATTATCAAACTTGTTTTCGCAATAGTCGATGACTGTGCCCAGTTGTTCGGCAGTACCTGTGGCAAGGAAATCGATAGGGTTGGCTACCGACGAACCAGGGAACAGTTTGGTTTTAAGTTCCTCAGCATCAGGGCCTTCGATCTTTGGTACGTTGAGTCCGCCCTTCGACAGAGCATCGGTAAGCATCACGCCAGGTCCGCCAGCGTGGGTAACGATGGCGAAGTTCTTACCCTTAAGTTCTGGCAAAGTAAAGATGCAACCCACGGTGGTGAGTTCCTCGCGCGAGAAGCAGCGCACTATGCCAGCCTTGCGGAACAGAGCCTCGACAGCAGAATCGCTAGATGCTATCGCACCAGTATGCGACGATGCCGCACGACTGCCACTCTCGCTGGAACCAGCCTTGATAGCTGCTATGCGACAACCCTTACGGATAAGGTTGCTGGCGTGGAACAGTAGTTTGTCGGGGTTGGATATGTTCTCGATATAGAGCAGTTTAACCTTAGAATCAGTCTCGGGATTAAAACGCTCGTCCATATACTGCAACACATCCTCGATACCAATCTGTTTGCCGTTGCCTATGCTCCACACGCTGTTGAACTGCAATCCCTTGATGACAGCACTCTCGAGAATGAACACTGCTGTGGCACCAGAACCCGAAACGAAATCCACGCCCTGAGGGTTGAGATTAGGTATGGGCAGAGTAAAGACACTATGGTGATTGCGGGTGAGCAGTCCGATACAGTTGGGGCCTATGAGCGCAGCACCGAATTTCTTGCAGGTGTCCAGTATGCGCTGTTCGAGCAGGGCGCCAGCCTGAGTCTCCTCGCCAAATCCGGCAGAGATGATTACAAAGGCGCGCACACCTTTCTCGGCACACAGATAGTCGACGTAGTCTGGACAGAACTTGGCCGCAACTACCAGCACGGCAAGATCTGTCTCGGGTATGTCCTTTACATCGTGATAGGCTTTGATTCCCTGCACTTCGTCCTCCTTGGGGTTAACGATGTGCAGAGGACCATCGAAACCACCACTGATAATATTACGCACGATAGACCCACCGGGCTTATGCACGTTGTTAGAGCCGCCAATAACGACGATGCTCTTAGGATTTAATAGCTGTTGGTTAATCATGGTGCAAAGATAGTGCAAATCGAGTAAAATACAAAATAAATCGCGATTTATTTTTATTTTCGAGATGCAGCCTATCTTCGAACAAAGTTCAAAGATAATATAATAATTCATAAATTCCAAAGGAATTTGAAATTATTTGTTTACCTTTGCATAGTTAAACCAATAAAAATGGGCTTTATGAAGAAAATTCTAGTAATAACTATAGCTTTGATCATGCCTATGTTCGTATTTGGACAAACATATTCGGCACTGTGGAAGAAAGTGACGGATGCCGAGCAGAAAGACCTGCCAAAGACCCAGTATGAGGTGCTACAGCAGATAGTGACCAAGGCTCAGAAGGAGAAGCAGTACGGACAACTGCTTAAGGCTGAGCTTATGGGTGCACAGACTATGGCAACCATCGCTCCCGACTCGCTGAAGCCTGAGATTGCACGTATCGAGAGTCGTTATAACGCTACTACCGACGAGGTGCTGCGCATGGTGTATCAGACAGTGTTGTGGCAGATATCCGACGAGAACAATAGCTTGGAACTAGAATACGAGAAGCCCCAACTTACTCCTGAGATTTGTAGACTGTTGGCCAAGGCGAAGGACAAGAGTTTTGAGCCATTTGTGATACTGGGCACTGACGCATCGGTGTTTGGCAATGACATGCTGAGCGTGGTAGGTGCCGAACTGGGAGAGTATCAGGTGATGCGCGATTATTATAATAAGGTGGGAAATCAGAAGGCAGTAAGTGCTCTGGATGCAAAACTTGCGGTGCAGCGTTACCATAGCCTACCGTATGTCACACCTGTGGAAGAGAGGGTCGCCTATATCGACGACGCAATAGCAAAGTGGGGCAAGTGGCCAGTCGTCAACGATCTGCGCAATGAGAGGACACGACTGACCAATTCGCACTTCTACTTGTCGTACGATCTGCAGGTGGTTCGCCCCATGCAGGCACAGAAGGTGGAGCTAAAGGCGCGCAATCTGTCGCAACTCACCATGACCGTATATCCCGTAGAGTGTGAGGGCGATATCGGCTATTCGACATCTAGTGAGGATGGCTGGAGCAAGATTAAACCACTGTTGGGGCAGCCTGTAATCAACAAGACGGTAAAGTTTGATGCCCGTCCTGACTACGATGAGTTTGACGATTCGCTGATGCTCGACGGTCTGCCTGTGGGCATGTATATGGTGGAGTTTAAGAGCAACCCATCGACTGAGGTGGCGCGTGCGCTGTATCATGTGACTGATGTGTTTACCATCGCCGAGACTCAGCCCAACAATCGCATACGCTATGTGGTTGTGAACGCCACGACGGGGCAGCCCATCGCTGGTGCACACCTTAAAATAATGGAGCGTAGAAACTACCGCGACGAGAAAACATATACCGGTGAGACCAATGCCAAGGGTGAGTACATATTCCAAACAGAGGATGTGACACGTACCCGCACTGTGTTTGCCTATACTGATGATGACAAGGCCGGTATAGTGATGCACGGTACTAATCGCTATGATTACTATGAGGCTGACGGTGTGCGCAAGCAGACAGCCATATTTACTGACCGCAGCATCTATCGCCCAGGTCAGACACTTCATGCTTCGGCCTTGGCCTATCAGGTGGCGCATGGCACTGAACAGACGGTGTGTGCTAAGCAGGACATGGCGTTTACGCTGCGCGATGCCAACTATAAGGTGGTGGCCGAGAAGAAGGCTGAAACTGATGAGTTCGGTGTGGCCGCAGTCGACTTTACTCTGCCGTCGAGCGGACTAACTGGTATGTTCACCGTTCAGGTAAACAACAACTCACTGCGTGTGCGTGTTGAGGAGTACAAGCGTCCATCATTCCATGTGGACTTTGCTGAATACAAGGAAGCATATAAGGCTGGCGATACGCTGGATGTGAAGGGTACCGCACTGAGCTATGCAGGTGTGCCCGTTCAGGATGCCAAGGTGGCTTATAAGGTGATGCGCCGTACTGCCTTCTGGTGGTGGTCGTATAGTCGTTATTACGATCAGGGCTCTTTGGCCTACAGCAACAATGGCGAGGAGATATTTACTGGTGAGGCAACCACTGATGCTGATGGAAACTTTACGGTAAAGATGCCCCTGACGATGCCAGAATCAGAGCATCCGATGTTCTACAACTTTGTGGTGATGGCTGATGTGACAGATGTGGCAGGCGAGACGCATAATGGTCAACTGTCGTTGCCTCTTGGCAATCGTCCAACAGCTCTGAGTATCGATGTGGTTGATAAGGTATTGGTAGAGGATAATCCCACAGCAACATTCCATCTGCGCAATGCTGCAGGACAGGATATAGACACAGAGGTGCGCTATCGCATAGATAATGGCGAGTGGCAGACTGCCAAGACAAATCAGCAGATAGCATTGGCCAAGTTGGCTTCTGGTAAGCATCGTGTAGAGGCTGCGTATGAGGATCAGACAGTGGACAAGTCTGTTGTCATCTTCTCGCTAGATGATGAAAGACCTGCTACTGATACTGACGATTGGTTCTATCAGTCGGCAGGGCAGTTTGCTAACGATGGCACTCCTGTAACTATACAGGTGGGTTCGTCGGATAAGGATGTGCATATCGTATATAGCATATTCTCTGGCAAGAAACTGATAGAGCAGGGTAGTGTAGATCGTAATAATCAGTTGATTAATCGTAAGTTTACTTACAAGGAAGAGTACGATAACGGACTGCTGCTTACCTACGCATGGGTTAAGAAAGGCCAGTGCTATACCCATTCAGCACAGATTCAGCGCCCAATGCCTAACAAGAAACTTACATTGGAGTGGGCTACATTCCGCGATCGCCTGACACCAGGACAAAAGGAAGAGTGGACACTGACCATCAAGGATGCCGAAGGCAAACCCGTGGATGCCAACCTGATGGCAACACTCTATGATCAGAGTCTAGACCAGATAGCAAAGCATCAGTGGTTGTTCAACCCATATCTGTGGATTCCACTGCCAAATACCAGCTGGAAGTATCAACTCACCCGCAACATCTATCAAAGTTGCGCAGGTTCGTGGAATATGCTTGATGAAAGCGCTATTAACTTCAGCCGTTTTGACCACGATGTATATCCTAGTAGTTTCCGCATTCTAGTTCGAGGCCGTCGTGGTTCTAGAATTAAGGTTAGAGGTCTCGGGCAGGCGATGGGGCATGATGAGGAGAGCGATATGCTGATGATGGCCTCTCCTGCTGAAATGGCTCAGAATGAAATGAAAGTATTCGATATAGTGGAAACTAATGAGGCGGAGTTTGCCGCTCCTGTTGCAAAATTAAATATGGAAGAAACCAAAGATGCTGCCGATGAGAGTATGGCAGACGATGTACAGGTTCGCGAGAATCTGAACGAGACAGCATTCTTCTATCCACAACTTTCAACAGATATGAATGGTCGTGTGGCCATTAAGTTTATTCTGCCTGAGAGCCTGACCACTTGGCAGATGCTTGGCTTCGCGCACACGCGCGAACTATATTATGGTGACATCCAGGCAGAGGCTGTGGCCAAGAAGGATGTGATGATTCAGCCCAACTTGCCTCGATTTGTTCGTGAAGGCGATAAGGCAACTATCTCTGGTCGTATATTTAATACTAGCGAGAAGAACCTGCAAGGTAAGGCAACACTAAAGCTGATAAATGCAGAGACCAACGCTGTAGTTTACGAGAAGACTCAACAGGTATCGCTGAAGGCTGGCGAGACTACATCAGTAACATTTGATGTGAACACCACTGCCTACGAGCCAACTATGCTAATCTGCAAGATGAGCGTAAACGGTAAGGGTTTCAGCGATGGCGAGCAGCACTATCTGCCAGTACTGCCTGCCAGCGAGCGCGTAACTATCTCCCTGCCAATCACCCAGCATCAGCATGGCACAGAGACTATCGACCTGTCGAAGCTGGTTCCTGCTGATGCCAAGAATGCTAAACTTACACTCGAGTATACCAACAATCCAGTATGGCTGATGGTTCAGGCCCTGCCTGCTGTTGGTTCACCAAATGACGCTAACGCAATCTCGCTGGCTGCATCGTTCTATGCCAACGGCATCGGCAAATACATCATCGACCAGAATCCACAAATCAAGCCAGTATTCGAGCAGTGGCAGCAGGAAGATAAAACCTCTAAAATCTCATCTCTAAATTCTCAATTAGCGAAGAACGAAGATTTGAAGAATCTCGTTCTGAGCGAGACTCCTTGGGTGATGGATGCTGACAATGAGACAGAACAGAAGCATCGTATGGCAGACTTCTTCGATGAGAACCTGATGAAAAACCGTCTGGATAAGTGTGTGGAGAAATTGCAGAAACTTCAGAATGACGAGGGGGCTTGGACATGGTATCCTGGTATGCCTGGCTCGTTCTATATGACGGTAACCGTAAGCGAGATGCTGGTTCGTCTGAATGCGCTCACAGAGAAGCAGAGTGCTACTAACGGTATGCTCAACAATGCCTTCCGCTTTATGGGACAGGAGATAGTTGACTTGGTGAATGAAATGAAGAAAGCCGAGAAGAAAGGCGAGACAGTCAGCTTCCCAAGTTATAAGGCTCTGCAGTGGCTCTATCTGGTGGCCATTGATGGTCGCACACTTCCGGCAAATGTTCAGCAGGCCAACAACTATCTGATAGAACTGCTCAAGAAGGACATCAAGCGACAGAGCATCTACGACAAGGCCCTCGCGGCTGTCATCTTCTCGAAGATTGATGCTCAGCGTGCTCAGGAGTACGCCCAGTCGCTGAAGGAGTACACCGTATTCCGGGAGGATATGGGACGCTATTACGATACCCCACGTGCTGGTTATTCTTGGTTCGACTATAAGATACCAACCCAGAGTATCGCTATCGAGGCTCTGCAGATGATTACTCCTAATGACTTCCAAACTATCGACGAGATGCAGCGCTGGTTGCTACAGCAGAAGCGCACTCAGGCGTGGGATACTCCTATCAACAGTGTGAATGCCGTATTTGCATTCCTGAAAGGTCAGGAGTTCCGTTTGGTACAAAACTCAAAGATGCCCGCCATCAATCTTGACGTGCGCACTGTGCCTACACCAAAGGCCACAGCTGCTATCGGATATGTAAAGACCGTATTGCCCAAAGGCAAGCGTCTAACTATCCGCAAGACTAGTGATGGTACATCATGGGGTGCTGTCTATGCCCAATTCTTCCAGCAGACAAAGAACATCGCTGATAATGGTAGTGGCCTGAGCATCAAGAGAGAAATCCTCTCAAATCTTAATTCTAAAATCTCAAATATCAAGGTTGGCGATCGCGTGAAAGTTCGTATCACCATCACTGCCGATCGCGACTATGACTTCGTTCAGGTGATAGACAAGCGTGCTGCATGTATGGAACCCATCAAGCAACTTAGCGGCTATCATCACGGTGGATATATCACCCCGCACGATAACACCACATGCTACTTCTACGATATGTTGTCGAAGGGTACACATGTGATAGAGACAGAATACTATATCGATCGCGCAGGAACCTACGAGACTGGCACAGCTACCGTAGAGTGCGCCTACTCGCCAGAGTTCCGCGCAGTAACGAAGTCGGAAACTTTGGAGATTAAACATTAAAGATTAAATATTAAACATTATATTGATGAAGAAATTTACAGTTATACTATTCTCATTCCTCTTTCCACTTTTCTCTTTCCACGAGGTGAGCGCGCAGCGTCTCACCGTTAAGACTACTACAGTAGATGTGGGCGGAACGGGTTACGAACAGCCCGTGACTGCTACATTCGAACTTCGCAACAAAGGATTCCGCCGACTGATTATTGAGAGCGTAAAACCTGATTGCGGATGTACCAAGGTAGAATATCCCAAGGAAGTAGGCGTGGGCGATAGATTTACTATCAAGATGACCTACGACGCACGACAGTTGGGACACTTCCAGAAGATGTGTCAGGTTAAGAGTAATGGCACCAAGAAACCATTCTACCTCACTATGACTGGTGTGGTGAAGACAGATATGCGCGACTACTCAGGTGACTTTCCTGTGGCAATGGGCGACTTGCTGTTGGATACCGATGCAATCGAGTTTGACGATGTAAACAAGGGCGATGTGCCCATCAAGGAGATACACATATTTAATAATAGTAAGAAAGCTATGCGTCCCAACCTGATGCATCTGCCTCCGTATCTCTCAGCTATCTTGAGTCCCGACCATCTGTTGCCTTATCGTTCGGCCACTATCACAGTAAAGTTGCTTTCGGACAAACTTCGTGACTACGGACTCACCAAGACCACACTCTATATGGCACAGAACCCAGGCGACAAGGTTAAGCAGGAGAATGCCGTTGAGGTAGCTACGGTATTGTTGCCCGACATGAAGAAGTTTGAGAAGGAGAACAAGGGGCTTGCTCCAAAACTGGAGATGTCGGATACAGATGTAGACTTTACCGACTTTGGTGGAAAGTCGAAGAAATCGGCCACCGTTACGCTTACCAATGCTGGTCTGTCGCCGCTTAAGATATCATCGCTACAGCTCTTTACTTCAGGACTAAAGGTTACCCTGAGCAAGAGCGAGATAGCCCCAGGGCAGAGTACCAATCTGAAGATTACGGGAATAGCTGCTGATCTACAGAAGCTCCGCACTCGTCCACGTATCCTGATGATTACCAACGACCCCGACCACGCAAAAGTGGTTGTTAACATCAAGTTGAAATAACTCTCAATTCTCAATTTACAATTCTCAATTCGAATCATGGAACATCCCGAGAATAGCTCAGAATATGCAGGCTTGCAGGTAAATAGTGGGGTAGAGCAGCCCTCTATCGTTAATCCATACCTTAAGCATGGTCGCTTCCGTCGTCGCGAACTGTCTGTTGGCGAGATGGTTGAGGGCATCGTCAAGGGCGATGTCACAATCCTTTCGCAGGCCGTTACTCTTATCGAGAGTGTAAATCCCGACCATCAGGCACGTGCTCAGGAAGTTATCAACAAGTGTCTGCCGTATAGTGGCAATAGTATCCGCATCGGAATAAGCGGAGTGCCAGGCGCAGGCAAGAGTACCTCTATCGATGAGTTTGGTATGCATGTGCTGAAGGAGAAGGGGGGCAAACTGGCCGTATTGGCTATCGACCCGAGTAGCGAGCGCTCCAAGGGATCTATCCTTGGAGATAAGACACGTATGGAGAAGTTGGCCCAGCATCCATCGTCGTTTATACGCCCTAGTCCATCGGCAGGTTCGCTTGGTGGTGTGGCTCGCAAGACTCGTGAGACCATCATACTGTGCGAGGCTGCGGGATTCGACAAGATATTTGTCGAGACAGTAGGCGTAGGTCAGAGCGAGACAGCTTGTCACTCGATGGTTGACTTCTTCCTGCTTATCCAGGTGGCAGGCACGGGCGACGAGCTTCAGGGTATTAAGCGTGGTATTATGGAGATAAGTGATGGCATAGTCATCAACAAGTGCGATGGTGACAATGTGGACCGTTGCCAGATGGCTGCTACCAACTTCCGTAATGCTCTGCACTTCTTCCCCATGCCCGATAGCGGATGGTCGCCTAAGGTGCTGTGCTATAGCGGATTCTACGGCACAGGCGTGAAAGAGATTTTCGATATGATATACGAGTACGTCGACTTTGTAAAGGCCAATGGCTACTTCGACTATCGTCGTAACGAGCAGAGCAAGTACTGGATGTACGAGAGTATCAACGAGCATCTGCGCCTGAACTTCTATAACAATCCGCTTATCAAGGCACAACTAAGTGTCGCAGAACGGTCGGTGCTCGAAGGCCAGAAGACAAGTTTCGTAGCTGCTCAAGACCTGCTGGACGATTACTTTGCACAGCTTAAGAAATAATGTTCAATAATAAATGTTCAATGATAATAGAGATAGATGAAGGCAGTGGTTTCTGTTTCGGAGTGACCACCGCTATCAAGAAAGCCGAAGAGGAGCTTGCCAAGGGTGAAAAACTCTATTGCCTCGGTGATATAGTACACAATGGTATGGAGTGTGACCGTCTGCGTGCGATGGGACTTATCACCATCAATCACGGTGAGATGCGCCAACTGCATGATGCCAAGGTACTGCTTCGTGCCCACGGCGAGCCACCCGAAACATACGAATTGGCCCGTAAGAATAACATCGAGATAATCGATGCAACCTGTCCAGTGGTGCTTAAACTCCAGAAGCGCATCAAGGAACAGTATGACGAGAATAACAATCGCCAGATTGTGATTTTTGGTAAGAAAGGTCATGCTGAAGTTCTGGGATTGGTTGGTCAGACCCAGTCTAACGCTATTGTAATCGAGAGTAGCGATGAGGTGACAAAGCTTGATTTCTCACGCGACATCTATCTGTATTCACAGACCACAAAGTCGCTGGATGAGTTTAATCGCATCATCGATTACATCCAGACTCACATCTCGCCCGATGCCACCTTTAAGAGTTTCGATACCATCTGTCGCTCGGTAGCCAATCGTATGCCAAACATATCGCAGTTTGCGTCCAAACACGATCTTATTCTCTTTGTGTGTGGTCGTAAAAGTTCAAACGGTAAAGTGCTCTATAATGAGTGTCTGCGCGTAAATCCCAATAGCCATCTGGTTGAGGACCCAAAGGAGATTGATTCTTCGTGGCTTGAGGGTATTGAGAGTGTAGGTATTTGTGGAGCCACTAGTACACCCCGTTGGCTGATGGAACAGTGCAGCGAGGCAATCCAAAAAATGCAGCAATGATACAGATAAGAGTTTCTGACGAGATATCCAGTGTGTGCCCCACTTTTGTGGGCGCATGCGTTGAGGCGAGGGTAGTAAACACCCCCTATTGTGATAGACTGTGGAATGCTATCCACGAGGTAGAACAGCGCCTGCGTAGCGAACTAACCACCGTGAGTGTAAAGTCGCTGCCCAGTATAGCCGCCACTCGTGCGGTGTATAAACTATGTGGCAAGGATCCATCACGCTATCGTCCTGCCAGCGAGCAACTCATCCGTCGCTTGCTTCAAGGCAAGGAGTTGTATCAGATTGACACTCTGGTAGATCTGGTAAACCTTGCCTCTATTGCCTATGGCTATAGCATAGGCGGTTTCGATGCAGATAAGTTTGTGGGTGATGAGTTGGTACTGGGCATAGGCAAGGATGGAGAACCCTACGAGGGGATAGGTCGCGGCCCATTGAATATTGCTGGTTTGCCAGTATATCGTGATGCCCAAGGTGGGGTAGGCACCCCAACTAGCGATCACGAGCGTACAAAGATGACCCTAAGCACCACCCATCTGGTGGTCTTGATCAATGGCTACGACGGCAACGAAGAGCGTGTCAGAGAAAACGCCCAATACATTCAGCGTCTACTAATCGACTATGCTGAGAGCGATGGAGGCACGGTGACAATATATCGGTAAAAAAGAAATAATGGAAATGATAAGATATTACAAGGTTGCGGAGCATAGGTTCTGCGTAAGTGGTGAAGAGGAACTCTTTACACTGATGGAGAATTATGAACCGTTTGGTTTATCCCCTGAGTCGGAAGAGGCTAGGATGGCTATGAATGAACCTGTCTTTATGCTGACAATCAGCAATGGTGACGCACCAAACTTTACAGAAGAGTTACGACAGGAGGAAGAAGGACAGGAAATAGTTTGCGGACATACTACTGCAGGTGAAGCAGTTTTTGAATTTCATTGGTGGGGAGTTACTGCAGGGTGGTTAGTCTGCTCAGCTGAATACCAGAAAGGACAGCTTTTCACCACTGGTAAATATACCAAGATGGCTATTGACAATGCGCTGATGGTGCTGTATGCTTTGTCTACAGCCGATAAAGGTACTGCGCTGTTTCATGCAGCGGTGGTCAGCTATCAGGGCATGGGATATATGTTCCTAGGTCCCAGTGGTACAGGTAAGAGTACCCACGCCCGACTCTGGCTGAAGTATATTAAGGACACAGAACTGGTGAATGATGATAATCCGGTGGTAAGGGATGGTGTGGTGTATGGTTCGCCTTGGAGTGGCAAAACACCTTGCTATCGCAATGTTAGCTATCCGCTGGGTGGTATCGTGCTACTAAGTCAGGCTCCTTATAATAAGATAATTAGGTTGGGTGGCCTGCAGGCATACGCTGCACTAGTACCAAGCATCAGCGGCAAGCGTTGGGACGAACGTATAGCCGACGGACTTCATCAGACGGAGAATTCGTTGGCAATCAATGTACCTGTATGGCATCTGGAGTGTTTGCCCGATGAAGAGGCTGCAATGATATGCATGGAAAAGGTGAAAGGGTGAGACAGTGAATAATGTGAAGAGTGATAACTACATAATTGAGGAGGCTGTCCGCCTGGTGGAGGATGGGGTGAGTGTAACGCTACCTGTCAATGGTTATAGTATGTTGCCGTTTATCATCGGTGGCAGGGAGAGCGTAATTCTACAGAAACCCTCAGAACTGAAAGTTGGAGATGTCGTGTTGGCGTGGGTGGATAATTGCAGATATGTGGTGCATCGGATTATACTTTTTGATGGTACTAACGTCATATTAATGGGCGATGGTAATATTGTGGGCACCGAACGGTGTACACGTGCCGATGTGAAGGCTGTGGCTACACATGTGGTTGGCCACGACGAGAAAACTCATGATCTGTACACCCCATGGCGAAAGCGTGCTGCCAAACTGTGGTGGCATATGCGTCCCATCCGTCGATACATATTAGCAATATATAAAAGATTAAACTTTAAAATTTAGATATGAAAATTAAGAATGGATTTGTGCTGCGCCAGGTGTGCGGCGAAAATGTGATAGTAGGCGAAGGCCTTGGTGCTATTAACTTTGGTAAGATGTTGGCTCTTAACGAGACTGCCGCATGGCTATGGCAGCAGGCTGTGGCGATGGGTGATTTCACCATCGATACCTTGGCCGAGAAGCTCTGCGAGGAATACGAAGTATCAGCCGACGAGGCCAAAGCTGATGTAACAACCATCATCGATGAATGGCAAAAAGTCGGCGTGCTAGAATAAATCTGTATTTATCCGTGCCTAAATAATGAACTACGTACTATGGCTGTGGCGTAACTCACGTGGCATTCGCTGTAACACTGTGGTGCGCATTGTGACAGGGTTCGGGCAAGTGGTGCTCGGGCTGCTGATGGTATGGCTGAGCAGACATTTTATAGACGAGACTATACGCAATGGTACGTCTGACGATGTGCTGCGGATGGTGATACTACTTGTTAGTACCGTTTTGGGCGGAGTGCTACTGCGCCAGTTGGGTTACTGGTTAACCACCACCGCTAACGTGCATCAGACAAATACATTGCGACTGAGAATCTTTAGCAGTCTGTTCCGTAGGCAGTTGTATGCCGAACAGGAACTACACTCTGGCGATGTGACATCACGACTGGCTAAGGACATAGAGACGGTGAGCAATGTGTGTACCGATACTATCCCCCAGATAGCCATCACCTTTATACAGATGTGCGGTGCTTTCCTGCTGATGCGTTGGTTCGACGCTCGTTTGGCCTGGGCATTGTTGTTGTTAACCCCGATGGCAATAGTGTTTGGCAAGTTGATATCAAGGAAGTTGCGCAAGATGACACTCGATATCCGCGAAGACGAGAGTAGGATACAGATGCAGGTGCAGGAGAGTATGGAGCACAATGCCGTGCTGCGCTCGTTGGGCTCGGAGCAATGGGTGACTGACAGGTTGGACTCAATGCAGCAACGATTGAAAGGCAATGTGATGCGACGTATGCGATTCACCGTTGTCATGAGGATTATCATGGGATGTGTGTTCGGATTGGGTTATCTGTTGGCTTTTGTCTGGGGCGGCATAGGGTTGCGCAATGGTACCATCACCTTTGGCGTGATGACCTCGTTCCTGCAGTTGGTTGGTATGATTCAGCACCCTATCCTGCAACTACTTAACATGGTGCCTACGGTGATACACTGTACTGCAAGCATCGATAGGTTAGAAGAACTAGAGAAGGTCGAACAGTCGTCTGAGACATCTAATAAAACCTTGTCTGAAATATCTGTGCGTTTCGATGACGTAAGTTTTCGTTATGCTAATGGCGATTGCGAGATATTGCAGCATTTCAGCCACGTGTTTGCACCTGGCACCAAGACTGCTATTATGGGCGAAACTGGTATAGGAAAGACTACTCTGTTCCGACTCATCCTTGGATTTATTAAGCCCACAAGCGGACGGGTGGAAGTTGGTGGCAACATCTGTTACGTGCCGCAGGGCAACACACTGATGAGTGGCACTATCCGCTACAACCTACAATTGGCCAAACCTGATGCCACTGATGAAGAACTGCGCGAGGTGTTGCACACCGCTTGTGCCGACTTTGTGTTCGATATGGCTGATGGTCTTGACACCGAACTTGGCGAACGTGGTTGCGGACTGAGTGAGGGACAGGCACAGCGTATAGCCATTGCCCGAGGTCTATTACATGGTGGTGATATTTTCCTACTTGATGAAATAAGTAGCTCTCTCGATGAACCCACAGAACGTGAACTCTACCATCGCATATTTACGGCTCACCCACAGAAGACAATGCTTTTCATCACTCATCGTCCCACAGTGTGCGAACTATATGATGAGGTAAAGGTAGAAAAACTGATATGTAACCAATACTAAATTATGAAAAAAAGATTTCTCTGTGTAGCCTTTGCGCTACTGTCGCTCCTCACAGTATGGGGACAGAATGTATCGGCCTTAGACCAGCTGAAGGCTGATCCTCGTAGGGCATACGGTACGGATTATCCGTATCTGCTCGAAACGCCAAAACTGACTAAGGCTCCTAGTGGCTACAAGCCGTTTTACATCAGTCATTATGCACGTCACGGGTCGCGTTACTACTGGAGCGGTGCACTCTACAAAGAGCTAGACTCACTACTGACTTTTGCTCACGAGAAGCAGTTGCTGACTGCCGCAGGCGAGAACTTCAGAGTGAAGTTTATGGCTGCTAAACAGGAGTTGCAGACTGGTGTGAGCGAACTGACCGATCTGGGTTGGGCGCAGCATCAGGGGATTGCTCGTATCATGTACAACAACTTTCCCGAGGTGTTTAAGAAGGGTGGAAACGTGTTGGCTGTCTCATCGCTAGTGGGGCGATGCGTAATCAGTATGTCTGCCTTCTGCCAGGAGTTGGTTCAGTGCAATCCTAAGATAGAGATACGTGAGCAGTCATCACGCTTTACACTTGATGCTGTGGTGCCTACTGACGGGCAGAACCCCATCAAGCACAACTATCCCAAGTACGTGAGACCACGCTACGAGAAGAATCGAGATAAGTTTAAGAGTGCTGATGTGCTTAGAGATAATCTGGCCAAGCGTATGTTTGTAAGTACCGAAGGGCTGCCAGGCCGTCTGCAGCACATCACCAGCAATCTGATAAACCTGTACACATCATTGCCAAGTATAGGTCACGAGGGAATGATGGAAGGTCTGATTACCGACGAGGAAATAGCTGCCGAGTGGGAGCACAACAACCTAGGTACGTACTCTTGGGTGTTCGGACCTCAGTATCAGATGATTCCCATACTGCAGGATATACTGAAGAAGGCTGGCGCAGCTATCGATGGCAGTAGCGACCATATAGCCGACCTGCGCTTTGGGCATGATACATGTATTGGCCCGCTTACTATTCTGATGGGTATAAACGGTGCTGATAAGGACCCAGAGGATCCTTATGAGGTGAAGAATGTGTACCAAAGTTGGGAGACGTGTAAGGCCTGCAACATACAGCTGATATTCTATCGAAGCAGCAAGAAGGATGCCGACGTATTGGTGAAGTGTCTGATGAACGGACGCGAGGCCACACTACCAGTGCCCACTGCCACTTATCCTTATTATAAGTGGAGCGACTTCCTGAAGTTCTACACCGAACGCTGCAACAAGTAAAATAATAGTAGATTATTCCATCGCCCTCGCCACTATGTTGGTGAGGGTGATAAATTCTTGGATGGACAGTTGCTCAGGTCGTCGTGTCATGAGAGTTGAGAATTGAGAATTTAGAGTTGAGAGTTGAGCATCCGTAAGAATCTGGCGTAGCGATACACGGAGCATCTTGCGGCGCTGATTGAAGGTGGTCTTAACCACGCGACGGAACAACTGCTCGTCGCAACCAAGAACGGTAACCTCGTTACGAGTCATGCGGATTACAGCACTCTGTACCTTTGGTGGTGGATTAAACACACCAGGCTCAACGGTAAACAGATACTCAACATTGTACCATGCCTGGATAAGTACAGACAGGATTCCATACTGTTTGTTGCCAGGTTGAGATGCCATACGTACAGCTACCTCGTGCTGAATCATGCCTGTGCAGCAAGGGATGAGGTCCTTGTTGTCGAGCATCTTGAAGAATATCTGTGATGAGATATCGTATGGATAGTTGCCTGTAAGCACAAACTGCTGACCATCAAACACCTCACGTAGGTCCATGCGCAAGAAGTCACCACCGATAATGTTGTCGCGCAGACGTGGGAAGTTCTCCTGAAGATAAGCCACACTCTCACGGTCAATCTCTACCACTTTGAATGGACGGGGTTTTTCAACTAGATACTGGGTCATGACGCCCATACCAGGACCAACCTCGAGTACAGGGATTTCTGGACAAGCATCGACTGTATCTGCGATGCGCTTGGCTATATTTAAGTCAGTCAGGAAGTGCTGACCGAGATTCTTCTTAGGACGAACTTGTTTCATGGGGGCAAAGGTACGAATAAGTGAG
This sequence comes from uncultured Prevotella sp., assembly GCA_900322175.1. GTDB lineage: Bacteria > Bacteroidota > Bacteroidia > Bacteroidales > Bacteroidaceae > Prevotella. The sequence goes on along the minus strand of ONYZ01000010.1, from coordinate 60,249 downwards.
CGAAATACAAAATAAAACGTGATTTATTTTTTATTCCGAACGGAAGTACTTTCGGCGAAGCCAAAGTGCAAAAAAAATCGCAGATAGGGAAATCTGCGACTCACTTTTTGTTCAATTACTTATTGTTGTCTACATTAACAGCAACGGTTACGACCAGCGATACAGCTAACGCGAAGGCGGCCATGGTCATCAATAAAAAACTTGTTTCCAATGTTACCATAATTAATTCCTTTCTCTAAATTTATTTATTTGTTATCCTTAAAACTGGTGCAAAGGTACTGCTGTTATCGCACACAGCCAAGTAAAATGTAGAAAAAGACAAAAAAAGCGGGCGATTGTTGACACGTGTCAATTATAATTTGTACCTTTGTAGCCATGGAATTAAAAAACATCATTAGCAGTGTGGCTAAAGTGGTGCTACCCTTTGTGTTGGGTGGCGCTATTTTATGGTGGATGTACCGAGGCGAGGATTTCTCGGTGATTAGTCATGTGCTGACAGAACAGATGGACTGGACATGGATGCTGCTTAGCTTCCCCTTCGGAATATTGGCTCAGATGTTTCGTGGATGGCGATGGAAACAGACGCTTGATCCTATTTTGGGGAAAGAGGATACTCCACAAATTAGAACTTCTACTTGTATCAATGCTGTATTCATCAGTTATGCCGCAAGTTTGATAATACCTAGAATAGGCGAGTTCTCGCGCTGTGCTATTCTTAAGCGCTATGATGGTGTGTCATTCTCTAAGGCGCTGGGTACTGTAGTTACAGAGCGAGCTGTCGACACACTGATAGTGATGATATACTCTGGCATAATATTGCTGGTAGAGATGAGTATCTTTGGCACTTTCTTCCGCAAGACGGGTACATCGCTCGACAGAATACTGAATGGGTTCTCGCTGACAGGTTGGTTGGTTACAGCCATCTGTGCTGTGGCTGTGCTGATACTGCTGCACTTTTTGCTTAAGAACTTCTCTATATATAATAAGGTGAAAATGACGCTGGGTGGTATATGGGAAGGAGTGCTCTCGCTTAGGGGAGTGCAGAATCTGCCGCTCTATTTGTTCTTTTCCGTTGGTATATGGGTGATGTATTTCCTGCATTACTATCTTACATTCTTCTGTTTCGACTTTACCGAGAATCTGGGCATAGGTTGTGCGCTGGTATCGTTTGTGGTGGCCAACTTCGCTGTTATTGTGCCTACACCAAACGGTGCTGGTCCTTGGCACTTTGCCATTAAGACCATGCTGATACTCTACGGAGTGGCCGATGAGCAGGCGCTGTGGTTCGTGCTCATCGTTCATACCGTGCAGACCATGCTGGTAATTGCACTAGGCATATATGCCTGGGCCGCATTATTGTTTACGAAACGTTTTAACCCAAATACAAATAAACTATGAGTGAGATTAAGAATCTGAAACCCGAGTGCATTTGGAAGAATTTCTACGCACTCACACAAGTTCCACGTCCATCAGGACATTTGGAGAAAGTACAGCAATTCCTGCTCGATTTTGCTAAGCAGGCAGGTGTGGAAGCCTTTAAAGATCCCGCTGATAACATCGTGATGCGTAAACCCGCTACTCCTGGTATGGAGAATAAGAAGGGTGTTATCCTGCAGGCCCATATGGACATGGTGCCACAAAAGACTCCCGAGAGTACCCATAACTTTGAGACCGATCCTATCCAGCCATGGATTGATGGCGAGTGGGTAAAGGCCAAGGGCACAACACTGGGTGCCGACAATGGATTGGGTGTGGCTGCCATTATGGCAGTGATGGAGGATAAGACACTGAAGCATGGGCCTATCGAGGCTCTGATTACTGCCGATGAGGAGACAGGCATGTTTGGTGCCAACGCTCTGCCCGCCGGCGAGCTAAATGGCGACATCCTAATGAACCTCGACTCAGAGCATTGGGGCAAATTCGTTATCGGTAGCGCTGGTGGTATCGATGTAACTGCTACTCTCGACTATAAAGAGGTAGAGACCGAGACTGACGATGCTGCAGTAAAGGTTACTGTAAAAGGCCTGCGTGGTGGACACTCAGGACTTGAGATTCACGAGGGGCGTGGAAATGCCAACAAGCTGTTGGTTCGTCTGGTTCGCGAGGCTATCGAGGAGTGCGATGCCCGTCTGGCCAGTTGGCAGGGTGGCAACATGCGTAACGCCATCCCATTCAAGGCCGAGGCTGTGCTCACTTTGCCTAAGGAGAACGTAGCTGCCCTTAAGGAGCTTGCTGCTGACTGGCAGGATGACTTCCAGGATGAGTACAAGGGCATCGAGAGTGGTATCGAGGTAATCTGTGAGGATGTAGAGACACCAAAGATGGAAGTGCCTGTTGAGATTCAGGACAACCTGATTAATGCCATCTATGGCTGCCACGATGGTGTGATCCGCATGATCCCAAGCTATCCCAGCGTAGTTGAGACATCTAGCAATCTGGCTATCATCAACATCGGTGAGGGTAAGGCATCGCTTAAGATTCTGGCCCGCTCTAGTCGTGAGGATATGAAGGACTATATCGTTAAGACTCTCGAGAGCTGCTTCAGCATGGCTGGTATGAAGGTGCAGACTGCTGGTAGCTACGGTGGTTGGGATCCAAACCCAGAGAGCGAAATCCTGAACCTTCTCTGCAAGGAGTACAAGGCTCTGTTTGGTGCTGATGGCATCATTCAGGTTGATCATGCCGGACTGGAGTGCTCTATCATCCTTGGCAAGTATCCACATCTGGATGTAGTAAGCTTTGGTCCTACCATGAAATCGCCTCACACCACTACCGAACGTGCACTCATCGCTACAGTCGATCCATTCTGGACACTGCTCAAGCGCGCACTCGAGGTGATACCGGAGAAGTGAAAATTGATAATTGATAATTGAAAATTCAAAATTTCAAAAAAATGAAATAAAAAAATCGCGGATTTGCTTGGCAGGTCCGCGCTTTTTTTTTACCTTTGCACCCGATAAATCAAAATATTAACAAGTTATGGACGATTACCCGGCGAATAGTAACAACTGTTAGGCTGGAGGGTGGCAGGCAAGACCGCTAATCCTCTTGCCGCTAAGTCAATTATCAATTGTCAATTTTAAATTGTCAATTTTAAATTAAGGATTAGCAAAATGAAGACATTCTGGAATACCCAAGGTGGACTGACCCAGATAAAAGAGTGGCAGCCCAATTGCTGGATACAGGTGACATGCCCTACTGAAGACGACCAGCGTGAATTAGAAGAGAAGTTTAATATACCCGACTATTTCATGTCGGATATAAGCGATACCGATGAGCGTGCCCGTTATGAGTACGACGACGGATGGATGCTCATCATCCTGCGTATACCTTATGTCAAGGAGATACGCTCGCGCACGCCATATACCACCGTACCTCTTGGTATCATTCACAAGCGCGATGTCACCATCACCGTGTGTTTCTACGAGACCAATGTGATGATTGACTTTGTAAGTTTCCAGCAGAAGCGTGGCGAGGGATTCACTGACCATGTGGATATGATTTTCCGTTTGTTCCTTTCGAGTGCTGTGTGGTACCTTAAGCGACTCAAGCAGATATCTATGCTGGTAGACAAGGCCAAGCGCAACCTGGATAAGGAAGTGAACAACGAGAGCCTGATAGGTCTGAGCCGACTGCAAGACTCGCTCACTTACTTCCAGACATCCATCCGAGGCAACGAGACGCTATTGTCAAAACTGAAGTTCAAACTACAGATTGACGAACTTGATGCCGACCTTATCGAGGACGTTAACATCGAGATGACACAGGCTCGCGAAACCACTATGATTTACTCTAATATTCTAGAGTCGACGATGGACACATATCAGAGTATTATCAACAACAATATGAATACCGTGATGCGTACACTTACAACGGTAACTATTCTTATGATGATACCTACACTGGTGACGTCGATGTTCGGTATGAACTTAATAAACGGTATGGAATCCAAACCATGGGGATTTGTGTTGGCGATGGTACTTTCGGTGGTTATTTCGGCCATTGCATGGGGTATTTTCCGCCATAAACGACTAGTTTAGACAATAAAAGTGCAAAAAATCACGAAAAAATTAGGTTATTTAAATAATAATGTTTAATTTTGACGCCAAATGTGATGATGCTAAGCATCATTTAGTAATAATTTAATAGTTAAATGATGGACTCTCAAGAGAATATCCTGGAACAGGGTACAAACGAAGAAGTAGTTAATGAGGAAGTTACATCTCAGACAATTGAGAACGAACCTCAAGTAGAAACAACTGAAAGCACAGAGCAGGCTGAAGAGCAGGCTCGTGTAGTCTATGAAACTAAAGCCGACGTGCTGCATCGTCTGCAGGACATCGCCCATGGTGATGAAACACCACAGAAGGAAGAGATTGAGTATCTTAAGTCTTCTTTCTACAAGCTCCATGTGGCTGAGCGTGAGGCTAAGCTTAAGGCTTATCTGGATGCAGGCGGCGATCCCAATCAGTATCAGTACACACCAGACCCCGATGAGGAGTCGTTCAAGGCTGAGATGGGAATTATCAAGGAGAAGCGTGCAAAGATTTTCAAGGAGATCGAAGCTGAAAAGCAGGAAAACCTGGAGAAGAAGCTCGCTATCATCGACCGAATTAAGGCCATGATTACCACCCCTGATGAGGCAAACAAGAATTATAAGGAGTTTAAGTCCCTGCAGGAGCAGTGGCGCGAGATAAAGAATGTGCCAGCTGAGAAGGCCAACGAGTTATGGCGCAACTATCAGTTGTACGTAGAGCAGTTCTACGATATGCTTCGCCTTAATAGCGAGGCACGCGAGTATGACTTCAAGAAGAACTTTGAACTTAAGACAGCACTCTGCGAGGCTGCTGAGAAACTGGCCGACGAGGAGGATGTGATCAGTGCATTCCACCAGTTGCAGAAGTTGCACCAGGAGTATCGCGAGATTGGTCCTGTAGCTAAGGAAATGCGCGAGGAAATCTGGAATCGCTTCAAGGCTGCTTCTAGCGTCATCAATAAGCGCCATCAGCAGCACTTCGAGGGTGTTCGTGCCAAGGAGGAAGATAACCTGGCGCGCAAGACAGTACTCTGCGAGAAGGTTGAAGCCATAGCAGCCGAAGAGAACAAGGGTAGTGGCGACTGGGAGAAGCACACCAAGCAGATTATTGATATCCAGACAGAGTGGAAAACCATTGGTTTCGCTCCACAGAAGATGAACGTTAAGATCTTCGAGCGTTTCCGTGCTGCTTGCGACGACTTCTTTGGTCGTAAGGCTGCTTATTTCAAGGGCTTGAAGGAGACATTCAAGGAGAATGCCGAGAAGAAACGTGCTCTGATCGAGAAGGCAAAGTCACTGCAGGATTCTACCGACTGGAAGTCAACAGGCGACAAGTTCGTAGCTATGCAGAAGGAGTGGAAGACTATTGGTATGGTTCCTAAGAAGTTGGGCGACCAGCTATGGGCTGAGTTCCTAGCAGCTTGCAACGCATTCTTCGAGGCACGTAATGCAGCAGGTGCAGGTCAGCGTGGCGAGGAGCGTGAGAATCTGGATAAGAAACTCGACATCATCCAGCGCCTGAAGGCTGTCGCTGAGGAGACTGGCGACGATCAGGCCGATAAGGTACAGAAGTTGGTTGATGAGTATAACTCAGTAGGTCACGTACCTTATAAAGAGAAGGACAATGTTTACAAGGAGTATCATGCCGTCCTCGACAAACTCTATAAGGATCTGAACATCAGTACAGCCAAGCGCCGTCTTAACAGCTTCAAGCAAAATCTGAAGAATGTGGCTGAGCGTGGCGAGAATGCACTCGATAACGAGCGTGCACGCCTGTTCCATCAGTACGAGGCTCTGAAGCAGGAGATTCAGACCTACGAGAACAATTTGGGCTTCCTTAATGCAAGTTCGAAGAAGGGTAACAGTCTTATCGACGAGATGAATCGCAAGGTACAGAAGTTGAAGGACGATATGAACCTGATTCGCGAGAAGATTAAGGCAATTGATGCAGAAAACAAACAATAATGCGGATGATAATAACAGAGCAAGATAAGCTGTTTATGAGAGAAGCTATCCGCCTCGCCAACGAAAGTGTTGAGCGAGGCGGTGGTCCCTTTGGCGCAGTGATAGTAAAGGATGGTGAGGTAGTGGCTGGTAGCAGTAATAGCGTAACCATCGACAATGACCCTACAGCACATGCTGAAGTGAACACTATTCGTGAGGCGTGTAGAAAATTGCGTACCTTCGACCTCTCGGGATGTACCATTTACACATCGTGCGAACCATGTCCGATGTGTCTTGGAGCCATCTATTGGGCTCGTATTGGAAAGATTTTCTATGGCAATACCCGCAAGGATGCCCGTGATATCCAGTTTGCCGACGACTTTATCTATGAGGAGTTGGACCGTCCGATGAATGAGCGCACCGTCCCCATCGTGCCATTGCTGCGTGACGAGGCATTGCACACGTTCCGCCTATGGACAGAGAAAACTGATAAGACAGAGTATTAAAAAAAATAAGAATCGCTAAGCATTGCACTTAGCGATTCTTTTTATCTATAAAGCGAACTCGTTTGTTTACTTCTTCAATGTCAGAGACTTAATCTGGATAGTGTGCCAGTTGGTCATATCCAGTTTCTCCAGACCAAAGCCGAGTTCTATTTCGCCACCTGTTACATCAATCTCAATCGTATATTCGCCTGGCTCAGTGAAGCCTGTCTCTCTACCTGCTGGGATAGGCTGCTTCACAACTTTGTCGCCACACTTAGCATATACATAGGCAACATCCATAGCACCAGCTTCAACGTCAGAACTAATCCATGCCAGATTAGAGGTTGCATTAAGTACAACTGTATATGTGCCATCCTCCAAACCAGAAACTGTCTGATGCATTGGGAACTCATCACATGGGAAGCCACTATAGTAATGCTCTACCATAGATCCGATTCTGCCGTCAGTAGTTGCAACATTAACTCCGTAATAGCCACCTGCATTCCATGAGTCCTTATCCAACAAAACGAGCTCGGTAAAGTCTGTGTTATCAACTTCCTCTGGAGTCTCAGGCTTAACATTTGTTCCGTTCTCCAGAACCAGCGACTTAATCTGGATTGTGTGCCAGTTGGTACCAGCCTTTTCCTTGCCAAGACCCAGTGTCAGTGTTCCATCGGTAACCTTTACCTCGAGGGCATATTCACCATTCTTATTGGTAGCGGTAGCAATCTGTCCTACAATAGGACATTTTACTTCGTTAGCGAATACATAAGCTACATCCATAGCACCATCCTGCATGTCTGACTCGAAGCCACGACCGTCGGTATAGAATGCATTTGCATACAGTTCAACCTTGTAGTTACCGTTCTTAAGTCCTTCGAGGGTCTGCTGGAGTATTACACCTGTAGCATCCACATTGGTCTGGTAGTTCTCCATCATCTGACTTACACGTCCATCAGCAGTCTTTACTGCAGGAGCATACTGAGTAGCGCACCAACTGCCACCCCAGCCATTGGTAGCTACAAGAGCAGTTACGTCAAGATCGTACAACTCCTCTGGTACAACAGGATTGTCATCAGCGGCAGTACATGCAGTCATGAGCAGGGCTACTGCAGCTACGATTGAACTCTTAAAGAAAAAATTCTTTTTCATATATTGTTTTAGGAGGGCTCGTTTAGGTTGTACACCAAATGGGGTGAGCCCAGTTTTACCACCAAAGGTGCTTTTTTAATTAATTAGTTAAATTTGTAAAAGTGATGCAAAGATAAGACTTTTTTTGTAATCATCAAAGGAAATAGTGTTTTTTTGCATAAAAAAATCGCTAAGCTTTAGCTTAGCGACTTTTTAGTTGGGGTACCCGGACTCGAACCAGGAAAGGCAGGACCAGAAGAAAGGCAGGACCAGAATCTGCAGTGTTACCATTACACCATACCCCAAAATGTTTTTGCTTGAGAACTCTCTTGTTCTGTTTTGCGGGTGCAAAGGTACGACTTTTTCTCGAACTACCAAAATTTTTTGGAGAAAATTTATAAAAAAACGCAATTTTTTCTGTTTTTCTTTGTTTTTTGGCCAATTTACAGTACCTTTGTGCACAAATAATAGATATTTTTTAATGATACAACTAGTAGAGACGATTAAAGAAGCGATTCAGGACAAGAAAGGCAGCGATATTGTTGTGGCCGACCTGACAAAAATAGAGGGAACTATCTGCCAGTACTTTATGATTTGCACTGGCAATTCGCCAACACAGGTAGAAGCTATCGCCGAGTCGATAAGCGATGTGGTGCGCGAGAAGTTGGGTGAGAAACCTGCACACGTGGTAGGACTTGAGAATGCACAGTGGGTAGCAATGGACTATACCGATGTACTGGTACATGTGTTCCTGCCCGACGTGCGCGAGTATTATGATCTGGAGCATCTGTGGGAAGATGCCCCTCTGACACGAGTTCCGGATTTGGAGTAATTGATAGTTGATAATTGACAATTGATAATATGGAGAATAATCAAAAGCCAAATAATAATATGGGCAACGGAGGAAATGGACCAAAGATGAATATGCCTAAGTTTAATATGAACTGGATATACTTCATCGCAATATTAGCATTGGGACTATTGTGGTTTACCAGTGGCGGTCCTGAGAATAGCAGTATAGCAAAGACGGCATCGTACACTGATTTTAAGTCGATGGTAGAGCATGGCTATGCTAAGAAGATTGTGGTCAACAAGCCACAGAGTGTATTGCGTATGTATGTAAAGCCTGAGCACATTCGCGATGTGTTTAAGCAGAGTGCCAAGCAGACTGGTGTAGAACCATATCTCGAGGTTGAGTTCGGAAGCGTCGACCAGGTAGAGCAGTTCATTGCCAAAGCCAAGGAGGACAAGGTGTTCACTGGAGACTTGTCGTTCGATAATCGTCGAGATAATGATTTCTTTAGCAATATCCTCATTAATATCCTACCTATCTTATTTATAGTAGGTATATGGATATTCTTTATGCGTCGTATGGGCGGCGGCGGAGGCGGCATGGGCGGTGGCGTCTTTAATGTGGGCAAGAGCAAGGCCAAGATGTACGAAAAGGGTGGCGAGCTTGGTATCACATTCAAGGATGTAGCCGGACAGGCAGGAGCTAAGCAGGAGATACAGGAGATAGTAGACTTCCTGAAGAATCCACAGAAATATACCGATCTGGGAGGTAAGATACCCAAGGGAGCCCTGCTTGTGGGCCCTCCGGGTACAGGTAAGACTCTGCTTGCCAAGGCTGTGGCTGGCGAGGCAGGTGTGCCATTCTTCTCGATGAGTGGTTCGGATTTCGTTGAGATGTTTGTGGGTGTTGGTGCATCGCGTGTTCGCGATCTGTTTCAGCAAGCCAAGACCAAGAGCCCTTGTATCATCTTCATCGACGAGATTGATGCTGTGGGTCGTGCCCGTAGCAAAAACCCCGCGATGGGTGGCAATGATGAGCGCGAGAACACTCTGAACGCTCTGCTCACAGAGATGGACGGATTCGGTACAAATAGCGGTGTCATCATCTTGGCTGCTACCAACCGTGCCGATATGCTCGACTCGGCACTGCTTCGTGCTGGTCGTTTCGATCGTCAGATACATGTCGACCTGCCCGACCTGAATGAGCGTAAGGAGGTATTCAAGGTACACCTGAAGCCCATCAAGATCGATGAGAGCGTGGATATCGACTTCCTGGCTCGTCAGACTCCTGGTTTCTCGGGTGCCGATATTGCCAACGTATGTAATGAGGCTGCGCTGATAGCAGCCCGTCACAATAATCCTACTGTTACCAAGCAGAACTTCCTCGATGCTGTCGACCGTATCATTGGCGGACTTGAGAAGAAGACTAAGGTGATGACACAGGCCGAGAAGCGCTCGATAGCTATCCACGAGGCTGGTCATGCCACTATTTCGTGGTTTACTGAGTTTGCCAACCCACTGGTCAAGGTTTCGATTGTGCCACGTGGCCAGGCTCTTGGTGCTGCATGGTACCTGCCTGAGGAGCGTGTGTTACAGACCAAGGAGGCTATGCTCGACGAGATGTGTTCACTGCTCGGAGGTCGTGCTGCCGAGGAGCTGTTTGTGGGTCATATCTCTACAGGTGCTATGAACGACCTTGAGCGTACCACCAAGCAGGCTTATGGTATGGTGGCCTTTGCCGGTATGAGCGACAAGTTGCCTAACGTGTGCTACTATAATAATGCCGAGTATCAGTTCCAGAAGCCATATTCTGAGACTACCGCAAAGATTATGGACGACGAGGTGATGCGTATGATCAACGAGCAGTACGAGCGTGCCAAGAAGATACTGACTGAGCACAAGGATGGTCATGCCCAGTTGGCTCAGTTGCTGATTGATCGTGAGGTAATCTTCGCCGAGGATGTAGAGCGTATCTTCGGCAAGCGTCCCTGGACTAGCAGAGCCGAAGAACTTCTGGAGGCCCAGATGAAGGCCGATGCCGAACGCATGGCCGAAGAGCGCGCCAAGGAACTCGAAGCCGAGGCTAAAGCCAATGAGCAGAAGGCCTTAGAGAATAAAACAGAGGAAAAGGAGGGTAAAGATGAATAATTTTATCGTTAGAACCATTACTGGCGTGCTGTTTGTGGCCGTATTGGTGTGCAGTTTTTTGAGGCCGCAGGCTATGGTGCTACTGTTTGCGCTCATCACTGGTCTTACCATCTGGGAGTTTACCGGACTGGTTAACGAGCGCGAGAAGGTGACAGTCAATCGGCTGATCTCTACCGTTGCAGGTGTGTACTTCTTCTTCGCTGTTGCAGGTTTCTGTAGCGAACTTACACCCTCTGCAGTGTTCATTCCATACCTTGTGTCAATCATCTATCTGATGGTGGCCGAGCTGTATCTCAAGAACGAAGACCCCATCCACAGTTGGGCATATACCATGATGGCACAGATATATATCGCATTGCCATTCTCGCTGCTCAATACACTGGCATTCCACCTTGCACCACAGGGCTATGTGGCTTACGATGGCATACTGCCACTATCGGTATTCGTGTTTCTGTGGATGAACGACACAGGTGCATACCTGTGCGGATCGTTGCTGGGCAAACATAAACTCTTCCCCAGAATTTCTCCGGGAAAGAGTTGGGAAGGCAGCATCGGTGGTGGTATCCTTGTGATAGCCGTAGCCGTGCTGGTATGGTATATGACCGATCTGTATCAGATGAATCAACTGGGACTTACAGCTATCGAGTGGGCTGGCCTCGGACTCACTGTAGTCATCTTCGGTACCTGGGGCGACTTGGTCGAGAGTCTCTTCAAGCGCACCCTTGGCATCAAGGATAGTGGCAACATACTGCCAGGTCATGGTGGCATGCTCGATCGCTTCGATTCGTCGCTGCTCGCCATACCTGCAGCAGTAGTCTACCTCTATACCATCATGCTACTTTAACTGATAAAGAACATTTAGCGTAGGTCTATAAGTATTTTCGAGGGTGAGGGTGATAAAACCACCATCAGCCTCGAATTTTGCTATACGATGGTCTAGTCCGTCCTTCAGCATGTTGGGCCATGCACCCAGTTGCTTCTCAAAGTCATCGTGCATCTTCTGCCACATCTTGCGAGTGCTGTCGTTGGTCGATATGATGTAGTTCTCCTGCAGAGCTACCAGCGTATCGTTCCTCTGTGCCAGCATCAGGCGGTAGTTAAGGTTGGGGTTGTACATAGATACTGTAGCAAAGTCAGAATCGGTCTTAGCAGAATCCACTGCAAATCCACGTGCTGTCAGTGAATCGCAGAATGTCTTGAATGACATTCCCATCGACAGTCCGCGATAATCCATGTTCTTTTTCTCGCCACTTCCGCAAGCACAGAGTGCTGCAATTGCCACTACGGCAACAAATAATTTCTTCATAACAATTAGTTTTTTTGATTAATCGGTGGCAAAGATATGAATTTTTTTGGAGTTTCCAAAAAAAAATATTACTTTTGCATCATGTTTTTATCAACATTACTATTATCGGCGCTCTTTTCGCTGCCAACTGCCCCTGCCGACACCCTGCGACAGGAACAGTTGGACGAGGTGGTGGTCAAGTCAAATTCAGCCCGCCAGCGCCTGCGTCAGATACAGACGGGTGCCGAGCAAGTACAGCTTAAGGACCTTACGGCATCGCCACAGTTGTTTGGCGAGCAGGATATTATGCGCTCTATGCAGTTGCTCACTGGTGTAAAGAGTGAGAGCGATGCATCCAGCAGTTTCCAGGTGCGTGGTGGCACGTCGGCTCAGAATCAGATACTGGTTGATATCGCCCCTGTATATAATGTGGGCCATCTGGGTGGATTGTTCTCCGCCTTCAACAGCGATGCTCTGGTATCAGCCACACTCTATAAGGGACTGCTGCCTGCACAGTATGGCGGAGCATCGTCGGCCGTACTCGATATCATCGGCAAAACTGGTAACAAGAGCGAACTGCATGGTGGTGCCAGCATAGGTCTGTTGGCAGCCAAGGGAACGCTCGAAGGACCTATCGTCAAGGATAAGGCCTCGTTCCTGGTCACAGCCCGTCGCTCGTATATGGATATGTTCCTTAAGCTGTCGCCCGACTTCAGGGGCAACACGCTCTACTTCTACGATATTAATGCCAAGGCCGATTGGACCATCAACGATCGCAACCAGCTGTTTCTTAGCTTCTTTACTGGCAACGATCGCACTGCGCTCGAAGATATGGTCGACATCCGTTGGAACAATCTCTCTGCCAGTCTTAAGTGGTTGCACCACTTCGGTGGCAATACCTATTCGCAGTCCACAGCCTACTATAGTGGCTATCAGACTGATAATGGCATCGATTTTCTTGGTATAAACATCTGTTTTCTGGGGCATATCCGTCAGGCAGGATTCCGTCAGGACTTCCACTTGGATTTGGGTAGATACCAGATGGAAGCGGGATTCCAGACAGCCCTGATGAACGTCAAGTCGGCCGAGTGGGAACAGATTACACTGCACGAGAAGGAGCAGCGTCGTGCGTGGGATAATGCCGCTTGGGTAAACCTTACTGCGCCTGTCACCGATAAGCTTAACGTCTCGGCAGGTTTGCGCCTCACGGCATTCTCGCCTCTGGGTGGTTCGCTATATTACGACCTTGAGCCCAATGGCGACATAGCTTGGTATTATAACTATAGCAAGAATCAGGTGGTAAAGACCCACACCACGCTCGAACCCCGCCTCTCTCTTAATTATCAATTGTCAATTCTCAATTATCAATCCTCGCTCAAACTGGCTTACGCCCGCACTTCGCAGAATGTGCATGCCCTGCGTAATCAGAGCACCTCTACGCCCTTCGACCGTTATACCATGAGTAGCAACTTGGTAAAGCCCGAGTTGGCCGATCAGATAAGCGGAGGTGTGTTTGTGATGACCCCAAATCAGGATTACGACTTCTCGCTCGAAGCCTATTATCGTCATATCAACAATGTGCTCGACTATCGCGACGGCAAGTCGTTTGCCAGCGAGATTGAGATAGAGCGACTGGTGCTGGCAGGCGAGGGTAAGGGTTATGGCGTGGAGATAAGTGCCCGCAAAAATAATGGCAGGCTTACGGGATGGATCGGCTATACCCTGTCGTGGTCGAAGACCAAGATCGATGGCATCAATCAGGGGCGCTGGTACGATGCCAACAACGATCGCCGTCATGATATCAACATCGTGGCCATGTACCGCCTCAATCCCCGTTGGTCGTTCAGCGCCTCGTGGGTGTACAATAGTGGTCAGGCCTTTACTGCCCCTAGTGGCAAGTATATGATCGAAGACAACTGGATATATTACTATACCGAGCGCAACGGCTATCGTGCTCCCTCGTCTCACCATTTAGATGTGAGTGCCGTGTGGAGCAAGCGCTATCGCAATCGCACCCACCAACTGGTGTTCGGTATCTACAATCTGTATAATCGTTACAACCCGTTCCTCATCAACTTCGAGGACGGTGAGAATGGTGCCCGCACCAAGGCCACCCAGTATTCGCTCTTCGGCATAGTGCCGTCGGTATCGTTTAATATCAAATTCTGACATATATGCGTCGCTTAATATATATAATATGTGTAATGGCACTGATTTCTTGCGAAAAGGAGATCACTATCGACTATCATGGCCACGATACACGCTACGTTATCGAGGGAAGCATTGATGGCTCAGGCACCGAGATTCGTGTAAGCAAGACCAATGCTATGGACGACAACTCGACGCGCAGCAATGTTAATAGTGCTACTGTTACGATTACTGCCGACAACGGAACCAGTACCGTGATTCCCCTAGCAAACAACGGCTACTATCGCTCCAAACTTAAGGGCGTGGCAGGCACCACTTATCAGTTGGATGTCCAGGTAGACGGTCATCACTTCACCTCCACTTCCACCATGCAGCGCAAACCGAAGATGAACGAGTTTCGACTGGTGTGGAAGAAGATGCTGACAGAGCGCTATCTCTTTGGCGATCTGCGAGTGCAGGACATCTCCAACGAGAGCAACTGGTATTTCATGCATATCTACCGCAATGGTCTGGGTTATCGCTGGGCAGTGATGAAGGATGACAAGAATCCCAACAAGGAGTTGCAGCAGCTCTTCACTTTCTTCCGCGATGGCGAAGGCGGTAGCGACGTGCTCCGCGATGGTGACCAACTCAGGATAGTCATCCGTGCCATCGACCAGCGCTCCTACGACTATCTATACTCCATGCAGCAGATGTCAAGCACCGGCACTAACCCTATCGACAACTTCACTGGTGGCTGCCTAGGCTACTTCTCCGCCCACAGCGAGATAGAACACAACCAAACATTCCGCTACAGCGACGTAGTAGAAGACGAGGATGATTAGAGCTAGCGCCCCATTATCGGAATCCATAAGGATAAGAATCAAACGTTGGAATCATTAGAACTGAGTGATAAACTAAGGAGTAAAATTGTTTAAAAACTTTTTTTTCCTTTTTTATTTGTTTTTTTGCTCGCTTATTTGTATCTTTGTCAACAAGTTGAAACAATAACTATAAATATTATTAATCATGAAAAAAAAGAATGGTTCAATGTGGGTATGGATGCTCGGTGCTGCAGTAGGATTGGCATCGTGCGGAGTTGACATGCCAAAGGAGACACAGTCATCGTATGAAACTATGACAGTGGAGAAATCGAGTATCGAACTCCCTTACAAGTTCAGTGCCAGGATGAAAGGCCAGAACGACGTTACTGTAACACCACAGGTGAGTGGACAATTGGTAAAAATCTGCGTTACTGAGGGTCAGCAGGTGAAAAAGGGGCAGACGCTCTTCGTCATCGACTCCCGCAACGCCCAATTGGAATTGGAGGCTGCCGAGGCTAACCTGCAGGCTGCTCTGGCTCAGGAGAACTCTGCCAAACTGGAGTATGAATCAAACAAGAACCTGTATGATAAGAAGATCGTGAGCAGTTATATGCTTAACAACTCTGAGAACTCCTACAAGCAGGCCCAGGCTGCTGTGGCCCAAGCCCGTGCATCAGTGAACCGTGCCAAGGTGAACCTCGGCTTCTGCACCATCACGGCTTCTGTTGCCGGTATTATCGGCGAGATCCCCGTGCGTGCCGGTGACCAGGTTTCTCCTGCTACGCAGTTGACCATGCTGAGTGGCAATACGACGATGTACGCCGAGATTTCAGTAACGGAGAGCATTATCGAGTCGATGGTGAAGGAAGGTATGAAAGCTGCCGATGTTGAAAAATATATCAGTATGCTGCCCGATGCCACGTTTATCATGAAGAGCGGTACGGAGTATCCCCATAAAGGTCGTGTCGCCAGTCTGACGGGTGTCGTTAATGCCGCTACCGGTTCGCTGACCGCTAAGGTGTCGTTCCCTAATCCCGACGGTCATCTGTACTCTGGTATCCAGGGTACGGTGGTGATGAACTTTGCCGAGGATGGCGTGATTGTCATTCCGCAGAATGCCGTGATACGCCTTCAGGACAAGTCACAGGTTTACAAGGTAAAGGCCGATAGCACAGCCACCGCTGTTGAAGTGACGACAGAAGATACTGGTAACGGTAAGGACTTCATCATCACCAGTGGCTTGAATCCTGGTGATCGCATTGTAACCACCGGCGCCAACAACGTGACAGAGGGTCAGCAGGTGCTTTTCCCTGAGGAACCGAAAAGTGAAAAGTAGTTTCGTTATAACGTAATATCGATATTTCGAAATATGAAGAACAATATTTTCATCAATAAATACGTGATGGCGTGTGCCATCTCGATTGTGATAGCGCTGGTGGGCTACATCTCGATGAGCACGCTGGCAGTGGAGCAATACCCGGATATCGCACCACCTACGGTGTCGGTAAGTACCAGCTACTCCGGTGCTGACGAGAATACTGTAATGAAGTCGGTCATCCAGCCGCTCGAAGAGGCCATCAACGGTGTGTCAGACATGACCTACATGACCTCAAAGGCCTCGTCAAACGGTGACGTTGAAATCAGTGTATATTTCAAGCAGGGTGTCGATCCTGACATGGCAGCTGTGAACGTGCAGAACCGTGTTACCCGTGCACAAGCCCTGCTCCCTGCCGACGTGAACAAGATCGGTGTGTCTGTACAGAAACGACAGAACAACATCCTTCAGATCTTCGCTGTGAGAAGTTCCGACGGCAAGTACGATGAAGACTTCGTGTCTAACTACGTTGATATCAACGTCAAACCGCGTCTGATGCGTATCACCGGTGTGGGTAACGTGCTGAGTCTGGGTAACACTTATGCCCTGCGCATCTGGCTCAAGCCTGACGTGATGGCACAGTACGGCCTGACTCCTAACGAGGTCTTCGCCGCCATTGGCGGACAGAGTTTCGTGTCGGCTATGGGTTCGCTGGGCGAGCAGTCGGAGAACTCCTACCAGTACAGCATGCAGTACAAAGGTACGCTTAAAAGTGTTGAAGAGTTCAACGACATCGTGCTGCGCACCAGTGGCGGCGGTATGCTACACCTGAGCGATGTGGCCGATGTGAAGATTGGCGCCATGAGCTACAACTTCACTTCGAACATCCAAGACCGTCCGGGGGCTATGTTCATGGTATTCCAGGCCCCGGGTGCCAACGCTACCGAGGTGAATGCCCGCATCAACAAGACGTTTGAGGAGTTGAAGGCCAACATGCCTGCTGGTCTGGAGTTTATTACCTTGATGACCAGCGACGACTTCCTCTTTGCCGCCATCCACAACGTGGTTGAGACGCTTATCATCGCCATCATCCTTGTGGTGCTTGTGGTGTTCTTCTTCCTGCAGAACTTCAAGGCCACCATCATCCCCTCTATCTCGATTATCGTTTCACTATTGGGCACCTTTGCCATCGTCTCGCTGGCAGGTTTCTCGCTCAACATCCTGACGCTGTTTGCACTGGTGCTGGCCATTGGTACGGTGGTTGACGACGCCATTGTGGTGGTGGAGGCTGTTATGGCGAAAATGGAGAGCGGTATCAGTGATGCCCGCGAGGCTACCCGCCAGGCCATGAGCGAGGTGTCGGTAGCCGTGGTATCTTGTACCCTGGTATTTATGGCCGTGTTCATCCCCGTGACCTTTATGCCCGGCACGTCAGGCACGTTCTTCACCCAGTTCGGTATCACGATTGCCTCTTCTGTCGGCTTGTCGTGCGTATCAGCCCTCACGCTCTGTCCTGCTCTCTGCGCCATTATGATGAGAATGAAGGAAGGCAAGCATGAAGGCAAGGGTTTGACCTACTACACCAAGAAGGCCTATACCGTCAGTTATAATGCCATATACAACAAATACAGCCGCAGTGTTCAGAAGTTCATCAAGCGCCCCATCCTGGCATGGAGCCTGCTGGCTGTCACCGCCGTACTGCTGATGTTCTTCATGAAGAGTCTGCCGTCGGGTCTTGTACCACAGGAGGACCAGGGTGTGTTCCTTGCCGAACTGCGTGCACCGGAAGGCACCACACTGAAGCAGACACGTGAGATGGTGAAACAAGTGGAGGCGAAGGTAAAGAATATTCCCGAGCTTGAGAGCTTTGCCGTATGCTGCGGTTATGGTATGTTCTCTGGTGCTGGTTCCAACTTTGCCACCCTCATCGTCCGTCTGAAGAACTGGGACGAGCGTCCGGGTATGAACCATCTGTTGACCCTCGTCATGTACCGTTTCTACTTTGACTGTCAGGACATCAAGAACGTGCAGGTGCTGCCCTTCGAGCTGCCTCAGATACCTGGCTATGGTACGAGTAACAGTGTGAGCCTTGTGGTGGAAGACCCCACCGACGGCAACCTTTCCGAGTTTGCCAAGCAGACCGAGCACTTCTTAGCCAAATTGTCTGAGCGTCCGGAGATCGCCTCCGCCATGTCAACCTACTCTGAGCGCTTCCCGAAATATCAGGTCGACATCGACCCTGTCCAGTGCGACCGTGCTGGCGTGTCAGCTGCTGAAGTACTCAACACGTTAGGTACTTTCTGCGGTGGTGCATACATCGGTAACTTCAACCAGTTTGGTAAAGTTTACCGCATCATGGCTGCTGCCTCGCCCGAATATCGTCTCGACCCGCAGTCGCTTAACAATATCTTCGTGCAGGTGAAGGGCGGCAAGATGGCCCCCATCTCCGAGTTCGTCTCGCTCAAGCAGATTGTTGGTCCTGCCAACATCGAGCACTTCAACCTGTTCCAGAGCATCACTTGCTACATCTCTCCAGGAAGCGGCTATACCGAGGGCGACGCCCACAAGGTCATCGCCGAGGTATTCAAGGAGGAGATGCCTGCTACGGCCACCTACGAATATAGCGGTATGTCGCGCGAGTTGGAGGAGGCTTCCGGCTCTAATTCCACCGCTATCATCTACGTCATCTGTGCCATCCTGATCTATCTCATCCTTGCCTCTCTGTACAACTCGTGGTTCACCCCGTGGGCCGTGCTGTTCAGTGTGCCATTCGGACTGATGGGAGCCTTTGTCTTCGCTTATCTTGGCTATACGCAAGGTATACCAGGCATGGACAACAACATCTATTTGCAGACGGGTGTCATCATGTTGATTGGTCTATTGTCTAAGACGGCCATCCTGATTACGGAGTTCGCTTCAGAGCGCCGTGCCCAGGGCATGGGTATTGCCGAGGCTGCCTTTGAGGCTTGTAAGGAGCGTCTGCGCCCCATTCTGATGACGGTGGCTACAATGATCATTGGTATGATACCGCTCGTCATTGAGGGTGGTGCCGGTGCCAATGGTAACCGTGCCCTTGCCCTTGGTGTCATCGGTGGTATGAGCGTCGGTACCATTGCCCTGCTCTTCGTCGTTCCCGCCTTCTTTATTGTGTTCCAGAAACTGCATGAGAAGTTCCAGGGCAAGGAAGTAGTGAAAAATGTAGAAATGTAAAAATTATATAATGTAAGAATGCTCTATGAAACGGAATAAATCTTTAATTTTTGAATTGTCTAATTTTTACATTGTGGCTGCAGTAATATTGCTGTCACTCACGGGCTGCGGCCTATATAATAAGTATGATAATAAGGTGGAGACACCTGCTGGCGTGTTCGGTACTGAACTGGGCAGTGCCACAGGGGGTGAGTCCATCGCACAGATGTCGTGGCGCGAGTTCTTTGCCGACCCGCTGCTACAGCAACTCATCGAACAAGCACTTGCCAGTAATACCGACCTGAATTCTGCCCGTATAGCCGTGGAGAAGAGCGAGGCTGCGCTTAAGGCCGCCAAACTTGCCTACCTGCCGTCGCTCTACTTAGCGCCGCAGGGCACGCTCGCCAAGTTTGACAACAACCCCTGGGGGAAGACCTACAACCTGCCACTGCAACTGTCGATAGATGTCGATGTCTTCGCTTCCATTACCAACAAGAAGCGTGCCTCGAAGGCTGTTCTCCTGCAGGCTCAGATGTATGAAGAAGCCGTGCGAACCAATCTGGTCAGTGTTGTTGCCCAGCAGTACTACATGCTACAGTTGCTTGATCGCCAGTTGGATATCCTGACTATGACCGACAGCCTATGGGGGGCCTCACTCGAAACTCAGAAGACGCTCTTCGAGAACGGTAAGGCTTATGCTACCGCTGTCAACCAGATGGAGGCATCTTACATCAATGTCAAGACGCAGATTGTCGACACGCGACGCAATATCCGTGCCACCGAAAACGCTATCTGCAAACTGCTGGCCATCACACCACAGCACATAGAGCGCAAGAAGTGGGGCACCTCGGCGATCACTGAGAAACCCAAAGACCCTCTTGATCAGCACATGATTAATGAACGGTTAACAAAGATTGGCGTGCCTGCTACGATGCTTGAACAGCGTCCTGACATCCGCATGGCCAACCACGCCATGGAGGAGGCCTTCTACAATACGCAGGCTGCCCGTTCGGCTTTCTTCCCCAGCATCACGCTGACGGGAACGGCAGGCTGGACAAACTCTGCAGGCGATATGGTTGTCAATCCCGGCAAACTGCTCCTGACAGCCGTAGGCCAGTTGACACAGCCCATCTTTGCCCGTGGTCAACTGACAGCCAATCTTAAGATCAACAAGCTGACCTATGAGGATCTACAGAACAAGTATGTTCAGACCGTCATCGATGCTGGCAATCAGGTGAACGAGGCCATGGCCGACTGTGAGAATGCCCAAGAGAAATATGGCTACTACCGCCGTCAGGTCGAGGTGCTCTACGATGCCTATACTGGTACACACGAACTGATGGACAACGGCAAGGCCAACTACATTGAGGTGCTCATGGCCCAGGAGGATTTGCTTCAGGCCCAACTCAGCGAGGCCGCTAATCTGTACAATGGTGCCCAGGCTCTCATCGCCCTCTATATCGCCCTCGGTGGTGGCACGAAATAGACAATAGACGTGAAACCATAACAAATCGAAGAGGATGTGCCAGCGCACATCCTCTTATTGTGTTCGTCCAGCACGAACGTATTCTAATGGGTGAGAGTCCCCAAAATACCGAGTCACCCTTTCAGTATGGCTAATAGGTATGGAGTGTCAAGTGCACTTTTAGTATATGTACTCATATATCGATTCTCATTTATACAAAAAAGTCTCACCCTGGTACGCTGGTCAACGGGAAGCGTGGTGAGATTGGTCGCTGCATAGATACGAAGTATATTTGAATCTTCCAAATAATTTTGAGCAAAAAAGCACTTTTCTTGCGAATCTTGATGAAAATCCTATGATTTTACCACCTTTGTATATGGATAATCGTTTCTGATTACCCCTAGAGCCATAATAGTTAGAGATAGTACGGCAGAATCTACCAGATACTCGTTAACTATCTACCAGATTCTGCCGTACTATGATTAATACATTAATTCATTAATTCATTTTGCGAAATCGCACGAACGCAGGTACGCAGGTACATTTTCATTTCCGAAGATGGGAGTAAGATGCCAATGGGATGGTAGAAAATAATAATTATATTTCTATTATTATATATTTATATTATATATTATATATATTATAATATATACAATATATAATATAAATTAACTTGTGTGTTACTATCGCTTGCTTTTTATAAAATGTACCTGCGTACCTGTGTACCTGCGTTCACGAAATGAACTAATGAATTAATGTATTAACGTGGTTGTCACTAGTTTTGTCACTAGTTGAGAGAACTATTAAGCGCGACCTTGCAGACATGCAGAAGAAGGGCGTTTTTGATTCGCGAATGAAACACCAGTGCTGGCCATTTGTATTATTAATAGATAAGGCAGAATGATCCTCATCGAGTCGAAACGAAAGAAGCCTGCTACGAAGAAATACAAAAAAATAAAACCACCTTCGGGTGGTTTTAAATGGGCAGTATCGATAAAGCCTTACCCCACGCGGGATTCTACCCGGATAGCCATAACTAATGTTCTGACGGTGCAAAGATAAGAACATTTTCAATAAGTTCCAAATATTTTGGGACTTTTTTGTTGCAAGATGCTTTTTCAGCAAAGTTCTAACTCTTTTTTGGGGGGGGATTATGAAAAAATGCTATAAATATTTGTAGAATTCAGAAAAACACCTTATCTTTGCACTTGACTCGTGTAACCTGAAAGGGTGAGGTGGTCGAAACTTATTGGAAAAAGGACGTTTACGGACGTTATCTTCAACGTGCAGATCTCGCAAATCTACAACATATGTATGAAGATACGCAACTGTGACGTCCGCGTTGTATGTATTGTATCCTATTACAGTATATCACGGCGTGGGCTAGCTCAAGTTGCTTATCCTTACATATGGGCAATGCGAGAGCCAGCACGTGGGATAAGCGAGAAGTAGTGATTCCCACGTCTATATTTTTAACCTAAAACTAAAACGCTGAAACTTGGGAGTTCAATAAGCGACATATATATGCCGATGAAAAAAAGTATCTTTTTTGTTGCATTCTTATTAATCATTGGAGGCTTTTCTGCATTATCCTGCAGTGAGGTGAATACAGTTGGCGATCCTCATTTTTCATCCGATGGTTATTATCAATGTGATTCTGATTCCGCCGCATCGTTCAGTATTATTCAGCCTGTAAAGATAAAATATTATATAGAGGTTTCTGGAAGTATGAATGGCTTCTTTAGAGCCAATCAACCGACCCAATTCAAAACTGACGTTTGGGGAATAATGAGCTACTTTTCTACTCTTCCATCCGATGTGACGATTTTGACTAATAATGGGAGTGCAGGTGTCAGAATGTCTATTGATAACTTCAGACAACAGATGAATACTGGTTCTTTCGTGTCGTCTGCTTCAACCCAGGTTCCTATTATGTTGGCATCGATAATTAACGATGTTAAACCCGAGAACGGTGAAGTTGCCGTGCTTATATCTGATATGAAATATAGCCCTGTTGGTGCTGCAGCACCTAAGGTCTTGATGGAGCAATATAGTTCTGATGTGAGTCGTATTTTGGGAACTTTTCACAAACCGTTATCTCTTATAGCAGCAACTTCAAACTATTTAGATAAGAAATCGGGAGTTGAAGTTTCTCCTTATTACTACTTTGTGATAGGAAATGCTGGCGAGGTGGCGTATATGCGTAATTGTATATCAACATTGCTTGATAATAATCATCATTTTGTAGATAACATTGAAAGTGGTTTTGATTATGGCGCACCATCCTATTCTTTTGGTATGCCTAGGTATTGCACTCAATTAGGAGAAGAGCCTACTTTTATTGATTTTGATACGTCAGCAAGCGATACTTGTGTAGTAAATCTAAAGGTGGACCTTGCAAAATATCGTTGGCTGATGGAAGATACCACTTATTTCAAAAAAGCATTTAAATGTGAAACTGTTTATGGTTCAAATGTAAGTGTTGGTGATGTTAAGATTGATGTTCAAAATGTTACGAATAGGGAACTTCATCGAACAGCTGTAGCAACTGTTGAGCTAAAGTTGTATGACATGGCTATGGATTCAGAAGTGATAGAATGGAGCTTAGAACTTCCTGATTTGAATGTTGTTAAGTTTGCAGCTTTCTTTGGAGACGTAGAGAGTGACCCGACCAAGTCATATTCTCTTGATAGTTTTATTCGTGGCATCTTCTATGGTGGTGTTACAAATAAAACATTAAAACCAAATTATATCTTGATATCTAAAAATTCATAAAAAATGAAACTACTGAAATTGTACAATTGGTTTGCTGGCTCAAAGTCAGATTTTATAGAATCATTCCGTGAGAATGAAAAATTGTATATGCAAGCAAAGAACTTTTGGGATAAATTGGATAATCTTTCTATTATCATTTTCCTGATATTTATTGTATTAGGCATATCTCTTGCTGCCTATTATTATAAACCTTATAATGACAAACCTGGCAGACGTTACACATTAGGCCATTGGGCATTCTTCCTTTTTTTAACTTTAGGCGTAACGTTTGCCCTAACATTTGGCTTCGAGTATTTTGCTGTAAAACCAACGGTAAAGGGTGCAACATGGTTAGAAGCTAAAATAGCTATATGCAATGGGTTATATGCTGTTGTGATGTATTTCTTTACATCAATTGTTTGGTGTAATTCGAACTTGCCAACAAATGCATGTAGAATCTTTAAAAAATAAACTGACATGAAGAAGGTGTTTGTTTTTTGTATAGGAGGTACTGGTATTCGTGTAATGAAAAGCATTACTATGTTGATGGCCAGTGGTATGAGTACAAATGGATATACTGTTGTTCCTATAATCTTGGATCCTCATATGGATTTGGAAGAAAAGAAGAATCTTCATTCTTTAATTGATTTATATGAAACAATATATAAGAAGACTATAGATAATGGAACATCTACGTTAAATCCACTAGAAGGTTTCTTTAATTCAGAAATGCAAACTATTGGAGAAATTAACAATCAGTTGAATGATACTCGTCAGGCTGTAGGGAGCAACGAGAAGTTCCGTTCTTACATTAATATGTCAAATCTTGATACCAAGGATATTAATAACTATTTCGTTGAAACGCTTTTTTCTACAAAGAGCCTGAATAACCCTTTGTCGGTGGGCTTCAAAGGTAACCCAAACGTTGGAACTGTAGTTCTTGGCGAGATGATAGAACAGGCAGATTGGTTTAAGGCGTTTAAGATTCATTGCGAAAAAGACGACAGAGTATTTATTATTAGCTCAATCTTTGGTGGAACAGGAGCTTCTGGTTTTCCTCTAATAGAAAAGAAAATTAGAAATGCTTCGCAGCAGCCTGCTGTTAAGAATGTTGTAATGGGTGCTGTTACTGTGTTGCCTTATTACGGTTTGAAAGATCCTTCAAATACAGGTAGTGACATTGATAGCACGAACTTCTATACCAAAACAAAAGCTGCACTTGCGTATTATGATAAAAATATCAAGTCGGATTATTTGTATTATATAGGAGAGAAAACTTTGCGTCAGGTTTACGAGAACGACGAGGCTAAACAAGAGGATACAGCGAACTTTATCGAGTTAATTGCTGCATCTTCTCTTTTTGATTTCCTAAAAAGAGAAAAACCTGCCACTCAACAATTCTTGTCAAGGGCAATTGAAGATGATAAGGAATCTATGTCAATATCCTCGCTTGGTAGTGGCTATAATGATATTGTGAAGTGTGTAGCTGATTATATGTTGTTAAGACATTTGATAGATGATGTCCCCAATGAGTCATTCTTCCCATTGGTTAAAAATAGAGGTCTGAATAGTGCTTTCTATAAAGATCAGCCTTTCCAAAATCTGAAGAAGTTTACTGATATTTATTTCAAGTGGTATCATGAATTGGCTACTAATAAGCGTGCTTTCGCTCCATTGCATTATGATGATCTTAAGCATATGTCGGGATGGATTAAACATATGGAATTGGATGCAAAGAACGACTCGTATTACCTTTTGGAGATGATTAAAGCAAGTAATGCATACAAGGATAAAGAACATAGCAATAAGTTTAGATTCTTCCTACAGTTTGCATATGATGCTATTAACTATTATACTAAAAAAATGGAGATTTAATTATGTCAAGAATAGATCTAAATATTGTAGACCGTGGCGCTGAAGGTACAAAATGGGTTGCTGAAGATATTGCTCTTACAGCAGATAGTTTGGATAAAGTTGTAGAGCAGAAAACAGATAATTCATCGGCTCTTAATTCTTTACCAACACCATTTGCTCGTTTCTTTGTGGCACGTGAGGCTTTCAGACGTGTCATGGAGGAAAATGTGGATGAATCAAAGGAAGCCGGATTGGCTTACACTCAAATGGTATCGGACATTCTTGACGTCTATGAATTGCTGTTCAATAGGAAGTATCATGAAAATAACACATGGAAGAACGGTGAGAAGATAGAATTGCGTGAATGGGACTTTAACGAGAATATGGAGATTATAAAGAAGAAAATGCCAATTCTTTATAACTCTGTAGTTGAATATTATAAGACGGATATCATAGAAGACAAGCTTTACTTTCTTGTTTATACAGAAAATGGCAAGGAGATGCTATTGGCTTGTAGCTCACCAATGACAGGATTTGTTACACCGCCTGATCTCGATAAGATTACTGTAAAGAAAGATGGGGTTAAGTCTCAGGATTTTGTAGGTGAACAGTATAAGAATCTCAATATCAGGAGAAAATCGGGAGGTATGTATTTCCGTGAATCAAAGTCGTTTATTGAACGTGATGAAGATTTTAAGAATTACATGTTCAATATTCTGTTTGGTACAGGAGATAGTAATGAGCGATTCAAAACAATAAAAGAATTTATTAGAAGTTTTAAAGATAAAGATGATTCTATTCGTAATGATAGAATCCCTGCAACGGTATCTGTGAAAACGGATCAGAACGATGACTTGGTTATCAATGGTTTGAATATTCGTCAACTTGACGAGATAGATGTGAATTATTTCTTCACTGAAAATCTGATACGTATACCATATCGTATTTCAAGAGAAACGTTTGAAAGTGTTATCTATCAGAACGACTCTAATGATCGTGATTATGATTACTTGATGCCATTTAAGAGTGATGTCGTTAATTTGTTTCCTGATGGAAAAATTGATGCCGATATTCATCTTAATCGTAATTCCGTAACGGCACACTTACGCTATAATGGAAAAGAATATGAGAAAGAGTATGCTTTTGAGCCATTCCGTGATGGACAAGGCAGAATTATAGATTTGCAGAAGGCAAAGGTAAGTTTTGACTTAGGTTTATTCCCCAATATCCTTTCGTATAAGGAACAAGAGAATAATTATTTTAAGGTGCTTATTGTTGCTGCAGATGAAGATCCAGAAGCGCCTCATTTCAATATCGACCAGATTTCGCTGTCATTCTTTAATAACGGAAAGGCAATAGGTGAGGTTGAACGAGAACAGGGTGCTAGCTATGGAACATATCCTGCAGTAGTACGCTCAAGACAGAAAACGGATTCTGAAGAAAGCGGAACCAAATTCTATGAGTTGTTTAATACTTCATTTGATCTTATCGAAGTAAACGTTCTTGGTGACACTGGCCTCTTGCGTCCTGTATGGCAGAAGAGTCAGGCTACGGATGTTACATTTACGTATGCCGTTGATTTGGGAACATCAAACACTTTTATGTCTAGATGCAAAAACAATGCAGACGGGAAACCCGACTTAAGTAGAAAACCAGAACTATTTAAGATGGAACGTCCGATGGTAAACTTTATGCATGAAATTCCAGAGAATGATCAGTTCTCGTTGGCTAGCAGAATAGAAGACTCTATTTTTGTAAAAGCTAAGAATAAAATTAAGACAGAGTTTATTCCTGCTATTATTGACGGTGATTGTTACAAGTTCCCAATCAGAACGGCTCTATGTGGTATTCATAATAAGTCTCAAAGGCCAAGATTGTTCGATAATCACAATATTGCATTTTTCTATGAGCGCATGATGGCTAATGACGACCAAGATGTTCATACAGATATTAAGTGGGAGAATAACGAGGATATGCTCCGTATCTTTGTGCGTGAGTTGTTATTAATAATTAAGTGTGACATTTTACAGCGTAATGGAGATCTT
Organism: uncultured Prevotella sp.; assembly: GCA_900322175.1. Taxonomy (GTDB): domain Bacteria; phylum Bacteroidota; class Bacteroidia; order Bacteroidales; family Bacteroidaceae; genus Prevotella. Next base: position 32,855 of record ONYZ01000010.1, on the reverse strand, counting down.
GATCGAACTAAACTTGTATGGTTTAGTCCCTTAAGCTTCTCAGGAAAGGAAAAAGCAATTTATAATGATATATGGATATCTGAACCCAAGAATATACTATTTATTGAACCTGGGCAGATTAAACAATATTCAGAATCCGAAGCACCTTACTATTATTATAAAAAGAAAGACTATATCAGGAATTCTGAAGCAGTTACCGTGATTGATATTGGTGGCGGTTCTACTGATTTCGTGTATTTCAAAGACAATAAACCTCAGGTGGCAAATTCTGTACACTTTGGATGCGATGTGCTTTGGGAAAATGGTTTCATAGAATTCCAAAACGAGCGTGAAAACGGTATCTATAAAAGATATGCGGAGAATCTGCGCTTTGAAAGAAAAGATTTGGAAGACTTGAACGATAGCTTTAAGAATGTGGATAGCTTGAAAACGAAAGATATTATTAATTTCTGGCTGAGTAATCATGAGTATTGTAACATTACAAAATTCATGAGAGAAGATTTTAAGCCAGTATTTATATATCATCTCACTTCTATCCTTTATTATATGGCAAGTATGTATAAGGACAATAATCTGCAGGCTCCTCGTACAGTTGTGTTTAGTGGTAATGGTAGTAAGTATATTGATAACTTCATTTCGTCTGATTCAAGTGCGCTTAAGAGTATCATAGACTTGATATTCGAGCGTGTATTTGGCGAACATTCTGATGTTAATTTAAAGTTGCCAGAGGAGCGAAAGGAGTCAACCTGCTATGGTGGCTTATATCGTGACCCTAATGAAGAGAACGTAAAGGATATTGTTTATCAGGGCGATGTGTCTAAAAAATATCAGAAAGTAAGTGATATTAATGAGAATTTCGATTCATTGAAGAATGTACTTCTTGGTAAGTATGAAGAGCTTAATGAGTTGTACAAAGCTGTATTGGACAAACTGAAACAGGAACGTATTATTGATAGCACAGCTGATACAACTAAGTATACAAAGGAAGCGAAAAAGGACATGGGTACTCCTCTTACAACGTATTACAAATCCCAGGTTAAGGAAAAGTATGGCGATGAGGTGTTCTATAATGATTCCGTATTCTTCTTGCCAGTGATTAATCGAATATTTGAATTGACTAAGATTTAGACATGAATAACTTAGAATTAACAATAGCTGTATCTGTTGGAATATTTCTTATATTCTTTTTTTATCAGATAAAATACTTCAGGCAGACATTAAACTGCTTGAACCTGTATAGGAATTTTTTTACAAAAGGAGAAGAGTATAAGGTAATTGATAAAGTTGATGGAAATTCATCTGTGCCACAATTGGCTCAGGTTGGATTTGATGGCTATGATTTGAATAAAATTATATCAGAGATAAATCATTACATAATAAAGACTAAGGGTACAACAGATTTTTCGGTCATTCAGAATAAAGTTGAACGCAACCTTTCTATGCGCTATGAGCAGGCTATGGCTAAGCTGACGTTTCCAACGAATGTGGGCTTGATGGGAACTTTCTGCGGAGTTTTCCTTGGTATTTTTATGTTTGTATGGGGCTTTGATGGTTCTGAAGAGTTGCGAGATGCATCTATTCGTAACTTGCTAATTGGAGTGCTAATCTCCATGTCGACAAGTTTTATAGGCTTGTTTCTAACGACAATTAACACTGGTGGAATAGGAGAAGCTCAGAAAGAGGTAGAGGAAGAAAAGAATGCCTTGTACGACTTTATTCAAACAGAATTGATGCCGTCGTTGGATGTAAGCCTTGTTGTGGCTATTACAAAACTCCATGAAACTGTAGATGAGTTTGAACCTGCATTCGAGAAAGTTATTGATAAATTCCAAAATACATTTGATCGTTGCACGAAGGCTTTTGGAAATAGTTTTGAGAAGAATGTTAATATAGTGGCCAATGCTGTAGATGTGATGGGTAAGAATATGGATAAGATTAATGAGAACATCGAACTACAAAAATCTGTCCTCTCTACCTTTAAGTCTGAAGAAGTTGTACGGGGGCTTGAAAAATATGTGGAGGCTGCTGACCACTTTGTCGGAATTACCCAATCGCTTAACAAGTTTGAAGAGGCACGCCGCATGATGTTAGCTGCTGCGCAAGAGGCAATCAACTTGCAAAATGCTTACTCAGAGTCGCTTGTCGTTCCAAGAGAGGTGGCTGTGCGTATTAATCAGATACTTGATCGTGTTAAGAACTTCGAGGCAAACATCGAAAGACTTGGAGATAAACTTAATGAGCGAGATATTTTGGGTAATGATGTTGTTAATGCCATCAGGGATCAGGTGAACGGTATCGAGAAGAAGAGTCACATAGCAGAGAGTTATCTGCAAAAGGCGGATGGTGAATTGGAAGATTTGTTCACCGAACAGACAAAGGTTATCGGAGAATTGAATTCTCGTTATGCCGCTGCAATCAATAGTCATATTGATGGATTCGAGAAATTGATGGATCAGCTGACTGAAGATATGAGGATTAGGCATCGTCAGTTCTTGTCGCTCATGGAAGATAATCTGAATGTAGAGATGATACATGAGGATTTCTCTAATCTTTCTAAACTGTCTAAGTTAGACCAATTATCTGCTATTAGAGATGATATGAGTTCAATCTTTGGTTATTTGGATTCTTCTAATAAACTTTTAAATTCTATCGATTATTATCAAAAACAGCTTGGAAGTTCTGGTGACTCTAAAGATAAGGAATCCCCCATCTATATCCCGGCTCCTCCAGTAAATAATGAGGAGGTAAGGCGTTTGAAAAGTGATAATCAACAATTACGTAATGATATCGATAGGTTGAAGTTACAATTAGAAAAAATGGAGTTTGAGTTGAAGAAGAAACAACAAACACCTCCGTCAGCACCTGTACCAGTTAATGTAACTCCGACTCCGCCAGCATCTCCTGTTGTAAAACCATATCAACAGAATCCGATGTCAGAACAGCGCCCGACTAATGAGGTGCGTCCAAATGTACAACAGGTAAGCGCGCAAAATAGTATTCCGTCTGAAGAGAAAGACGAGCCCATTACGTATGAGGAACCGCAAATAATTGAAAGTCACATTGCTCAAAAGTTTGGTGGTAATGATATACAAGATGATGAGCCCAAGGAGGAACTTGTGGAGGAAACGCCCAAGAAGAAAGGGTGGTTAAAATGGTGGCCTTTTTAAAAAAATGAAATGAATAAGAGAAATAACGGATCGTTTTGGCCTAGTTATGTAGATATAATGACAACATTGTTTGCCATTATGCTAGTGCTTTTTGTTGTGTCGTATAGTCGATTTAAGAATAAAGAGAAGCAATTAAAGAGTCTGGTTGATGAATACGAAAATATCATCACCGTATATTCTACAGTTGGTTCTATTGATTCTACAGCTTATTTCGGTTATAATGGGGAGTATTTAAAACATCTGTTTACTGTGGATGTTGAATATCAACAAAAGGAATATCGTATAGATAAACTGAAACTCGATGACATAGATAAAATAGCTGCAGACAATAAACGTGATAGTATTATTGAAGCAGGAAAACTTATCAAGGAAACTATTTTGAAGTTGGAGGAAACGAAGAGTCTTAAGGCTGCTTTAAAAACAGACTCTACCCATAACAATATCAAGTTCTTGGTTGTAATTGAGGGACAGTCGTCTAAGATTAGTTTTAATGTTGATGATTGGCGCAACAATTATACGTTATCGTATTTGCGTGCTAGTTTCCTTAATGAATTTTGGAAGCAAAACAATATTGATTTGGCCTCTATTCCCAAATGTGAACTCATTATTTCTGGAAGCGGCGAGGGTGGCGTTCCGCGCGTTGTCCCAAACGAAAAGGAACTGAAAAATATTGCAACAGATGAAAAAGAGTTTGTCAAGTTGTGGAGTGAAGAAGAAGGAAAAAACCAAAGATTCTTGATTCATATAGTACCTGTTATCGGTAATATTGATGTGACCAAGGAGAAGATAGACGCATATAAACGTAACAGTTATTGATATGACGGAAGAAGGTTGGGATATCAATGAAGAATACGAAAGATTGTTTGGCAAAGCAAAACGAGTAAATCTTTTCGATTCGGAGGAAGAGTATTCTGAGCATCGATGTATGATTATGTCGGAATCTCAGGAACCTTATGTAAGTAAGGACTTGCCTTTCGAGGGTGTTGAAGATGCTATAAAATTGAAACAATTAGAGAATAAAAGAAAAAAAGCAACTAAACAAGGTTTATCTCTGATAATAGAATCTCTAACCAAATACTCGAACTGTAAGTTTGGGGAAATACTCTCGATATTATTAAATAAAAGTTTGTATTCTATTCTCCATAATAAAGAAGAAAAGCCAGATCAAAAAGATGGTCCGAAACCTCATCAAGTAATAATAAAGCATCTGTTTTCCATAAAAGAGAAGGGGCAATGTGATGCAAGGGGGTATTATAATGAAGATGACAACTATTTCTATATTTGCAAGGACAGCTTAGTGTCAAAAGATCGGGATGCTTTCTTTGTGTTTTCGGACGTAGGGGTGGCAAGAGATTATTTCTTGAGAAAGGCTTGTACAGAGGGGGAAAAGTATTATAGGGTAAATAAAGATTCAAAATGCCGTAATGCATCTGCTGCTGCAGCATATGTTTTGGGACGCCAAGCTGATTATAGTTTTTGGAAAGATGAATATGGAAAAACATTGGCAGACATATATCCAAAAAATTTTCAGCAACCTATTCCTATGCAAGAAGAGCAACATGAGAAAAAAGAACCGCTTAAGAAAGAAAGCCGTCCTAGGGAAAATGAGAACGTGAAAGCTCCAAAAGTTGGCAGACCGCCTCGTTATTATTATATATCTCGTGGGGATATGGGGAATAGGTCATGCAATGCAAAAGGGATGTACGATAAACAGAATGATATATTCGTTATTTTTGAGGGAAGTGTTTTGGCGCAAGAAGTTACGTCATCATTTCGTTTCTCTGCATCTGATATAAAAAGAAGGAAATTTATCCAACTTAATTGTGATAGTAAAAATGGATATAAACTTAAGAGGGATGCGATTTGTAATTCCCCTGATGAGGCTGCATGTTTTGTATTGGGCGAAAAAGCCAATGGATGGGTAGAGTGGAAAAGTAAGGATGGCATTCCTCTTGAAAGTTACATTTGCAAAATATGATATGAAAAAGTTCATAATTATGTTTATAAGTGTCGTGTTAGTGTTTGCCTTGATCATTGGCCAATGCGATGATGACGTGTCCGAATATGTATATGAAGAAGAACCACCATATACGGAAAATAATGAGGTTTTTGATTATCAGAAATTTGGACTCATGTCTGATACCGTAGGCGTAAAAGAAGAAACTGTCAAAGAAACTATTGATGTTAACTCTATAGAGATTCCTGAGAAACTAAAAGATGTTCCAGAACAAATAATCAAAAGAACAGGTTACACTGTGTCATATAATAAAACGACCAAATGCCCAAATTGGGTTGCATGGTATTTGCCTGCAACTCATATAGATGGCGAATGCGCAAGATCTAATGATTATAGGGAGGATTACGAAGTCCCTGCGCCGCGAGCAACAAATGATGATTATAGAGGGAGTCCGTGGTCTAGAGGGCACATGTGTCCAGCAGGAGATAATAAGTGGAACTCAGATGCTATGAGTGAGACTTTCTTGCTATCAAATATGTGTCCTCAGGATAGAAGTTTGAACAGTGGTTTGTGGAATAGGGTAGAAACAGACTGCCGTAAATGGGCAAAGAAATATGGTGGTGTGTATATAGTATGTGGTCCTTTGTATTATAATAGGGGACACGAAGTAATTGGATACAACAGGGTTATAGTACCTGAAGCATTCTATAAGGTTGTTTTATGTTTGGAAAAGCCCCCTAAGGCGATAGGATTCATAGTTAAGAATAATGCTAACACCAAGAAAATAGATCAATACGTTAATAGTGTAGATGAAGTAGAACGTATAACTGGTATAGACTTTTTTCCTGCATTACCTGATGATGTTGAGAATGCTGTCGAATCTTCTGCGAATATTAATGATTGGTAATTTGTATAATTATTAGGGTTGAAAAACTCGGGAGCAAAGCTTATTATTATTTTGTCATCCAATTCTCAATCTTCAATCCAGGAATCCGTTCAAAGTGTTTGATGTTGCCAGTCACAAGAATGAGATCTTCCTCAAGGGCTGTGGCAGCTATGAACATATCCATATCTCCTATACGAAGACCTTGTTTTTCGAGTTCCCAGCGTATTTCTCCGTATTTACGGGTATATTGAATAGGACATTTCTCAAAGAGATTGGATATCTCAGAGACGTCGTTGAAGTGTTTTTCCTTGCCCGACTTGAATGCCCCGAAATAAAGTTCCGCCAGGGTTATGTCGGAAATTCTACAGTTACTAGTGCCAACTTCCCTGAGACGTTGAATAACGCTCGGATTTTTCTTAAGCAATGCAATGCAAACGCATGTGTCGAGGAGATAGATGTTGCGTGTGCTCATATTCACCAAGTTTCTACCTCTCTAACCATTTCTGCACCCTGCCTAAGTTCTTCTGCTACAGCCAAAGCATCAGCAGAGCCTCCAAAGTCGCCACTGAATTTCTTTAATGCTTCGTCTAAGCGAGCATTATCATCGGTATCCAAACTAGTTCCATTGGGCATAATCAACTTGTTGGCCAACCACTCTCGATCGGACTGCGAGAGCGAAAGCCCCTGCAGATATGCCCACAAATTGTTTAATGCAAATGATGTCATACCCCAATTCTTTATTGATTCCGCTGCAAAATTAAGAAAAAACTCTGAATCTGCAAGCAAAATAAGAATAAAAACAATTAAATATATCTTTATTAAAGTTGGTTTTTCCTAATTTGAGACATATTTTTCCGCTATTGATATAACGTTTTCTAGATTTTTACCTACTTTTGCAACAAAATCAATTATAGTCATTAATATTTAAACATTACAATGATGAAAAAAGAAGAGAACAACAAGAAGCAAGAAGAGCTCAACGATGAGCAGCTTGACGATGTAGCAGGAGGAAAAGTAAAAAGACTGAGGGTACATTAATAAAAACTCCTCCCACTGTATTCCCCACCTAGTCGTTGAGGGAAGGTAAAAGAAGACATGGTATAAAACAATACCCACAAACTTGACCTTGCGGCCAGAGGTTAGCGGGTTCACTATTCATCTTCCTTAGGTTGTATAAAGCCTATAGGTCTGCGTGGTTTTAAGGTCGCATTTTGCGACCTTGAAGCCTGTAACTCTGCAAGAGCTGTGCTGAGCGCATCGAGCTGGGCGCGACTACTCTCATTGATGTCGTTCTGGTCAGCAAGGATTTCGTTCACCTCTTCTTTTAGTTTATATAATTCTTGGGCCAAGGTGACAACTTTCTCAAGATTATATAAATTGAATTCTAACGATGGTACAATGGTGCAATGGTGCAAATTGATAATTCTTGGATGAGCCAAGCGGCAAAGCCGAGCGGATAATTGATAGCTATGGAACAGATTGTACAGTTAAATAGTCAAGCTAAACTCTCTGAGCACTTTGTGCTCGGGGAAATAGAAGAAAAATAAAGTTTCTATCAGTCTAAGACCTTGCGGATGATGATGCTGATGGTGATGCTGTTTTGCTCTTCTTCGTAGCGGATACGGATGGTGGTGTCGTTGAAATCTACGACTTGTGCCAGAATGGTGCGCTTGGAGCCGTCGTCGTCGAGGTATTGCAGTTTAAGGTTGTTGTTGTCGCACTGGTAGTCGCCTTCGTAGATCAGTTCGCCATAGGTGTCGTATGAAGAGAAGGTGCCCTTGCGGATCATGCCATTGTAAGTGCCATCGCCACGGAACACAAACTTATCGTAGGTGAAGTTTTCGGGCTTAAGGTGGGTGTCGCCTTCGATGGTGACATCGCCTTCGCCCCAGCCGCGCTGCCAGGTACCGACAATCATGTCGCCGAGACGACGACCATCGTCATCGCCACCACCGCATGCGGTGAGAAGGATAAGGGCAGCCAACAGGGCTGCCCTGTATATCATCTTACTTAACATTGCCTACCTTTACCAGATATTCTGCAATCTGTACGGCATTGAGGGCGGCACCCTTGCGGATCTGGTCGCCACTGAGCCAGAAAGTCAGACCGTTCTCGTCGCTGATGTCCTTGCGCACACGACCTACATAGACATCGTCCTTGCCTGCTGTCTCGAGAGGCATGGGGTAGGTGAGTGTGGCGGGATCGTCCTTGAGTGTGCAACCAGGAGCGGCGGCGATGGCCTGCTGAGCCTCCTCTACGCTGATGGGGCGCTCGGTCTCGATCCAAACACTCTCTGAGTGAGAGCGTAGCGAGCTGACGCGTACACACATGGCCGAGCACTTGGCGTCGGTGTGCATAATCTTGCGGGTCTCGTTGAACATCTTCATCTCCTCCTTGGTGTAGCCGTTGGGCTGGAACACATCGATCTGAGGGATGACATTGTAAGCCAACTGGTGGGCAAACTTCTTGATGGTCTTTACCTCGCCGTCCTCAACCATCTCCTTGTACTGCTGCTGCAGTTCGGCCATGGCGGCAGCACCTGCACCAGATGCACTCTGATAGCTAGCTACATGAATGCGCTTGATGTGAGAAATCTTCTCGAGAGGCTGCAACACTACTACCATCATGATGGTGGTGCAGTTAGGGTTGGCGATGATGCCGCGGGGACGGTTGAGGGCGTCCTCGGCATTACACTCGGGCACTACCAGGGGCACGTCGTCGTCCATACGGAATGCGCTAGAGTTATCGATCATAACTGCTCCATACTTAGTGATAGTCTCAGCAAACTCCTTAGATGTGCCAGCGCCGGCTGATGTGAAGGCGATATCGACATCCTTAAAGTCGTCGTTGTGTTGCAGGAGCTTCACTTCGATCTCCTTGCCTTTAAAATTGTACTTCGTTCCGGCACTGCGCTCTGAGCCAAACAGTACCAGTTCGTCCATCGGGAAATTTCTCTCGGCGAGAATGCGCAGGAACTCCTGTCCTACGGCTCCACTCGCACCTACAATTGCTACTTTCATCTTGCTAAATCCTTTAATTGGTTACAATTTGGCCGCAAAATTATGTTTTTTTTTTCATTTTACCAAAAAAATGCCTACCTTTGTAGCCAAAATGACATTATTATTATCATATTTGCCGATTACAGACCCGACTTTCATATTTTTTGTGGTGCTGATAATCATACTGTTTGCTCCTATAGTGATGAGTAAACTGCGTATTCCGCATATCATCGGAATGGTGCTGGCTGGTATCGCTATAGGCAAATATGGATTTAATGTGCTTGTGCGCGACAACTCGTTTGAGCTCTTCGGCAGGGTGGGACTGTACTACATCATGTTCCTGGCGGGACTGGAGATGGACATGGAGGGTGTGAAGAAGCACTCGCGGCGATTCCTGCTGTTCGGACTGCTGACGTGCCTGGTGCCGCTGACGCTGACCTACGTGATGTCGATAACGATACTGGACTACTCGCCAGCGGCATCGTTTCTGCTGGGATGTATCATGGCGTCGAACACGCTGATAGCTTATCCGATAGTGGGCCGATACGGACTGCAGCGCCATCAGAGTGTGGCTCTGAGTGTGGGCTCGTCGATGATATCACTGTTTCTGGCGCTGGTGATGCTGGCGGCTATATCGGGATCGTTCAGTAAGGATAGCAGTTGGCTGTTCTGGGTGTTGTTTGTGGTGAAGTTTGCCGCATTCTGTGTGGGTAGCGTGGTGCTGATTCCTAAGCTGACGCGCTACTTCCTGCGAAGATATAGTGACGCAGTGATGCAGTACACGTTTGTAATGGCAGTGATGTTCCTAAGTGCGGCGCTGTCGTCGCTGATAGGTATCGAGGGCGTGTTTGGCGCATTCTACTCGGGTCTTATATTAAATAGGTATATACCGCGCGTGTCGCCACTGATGAACCGTATCGAGTTTATCGGTAATGCGCTGTTCATCCCGTACTTCCTGATAGGTGTGGGTATGCTTATCAATCTGCGCACGCTGTTCTCAAGTGTAGAGATGGTGTGGATAGTGGTGCTGATAGTGTTTTTCGGAACATTCGGCAAGGCTGTGGCTGCTTATATATCCAGCCTGCTTTTCCGTCTGTCGAAGGCCGACGGACACATGATGTTCGGACTGACATCGGCCCACGCTGCTGGTGCCATCGCAATGGTGATGGTGGGCATCAGGCTGGAGGTGGCTCCTGGCGAGTATCTGGTGAGCGACGATATGCTGAATGGTATCATCATGATGATACTGTTTACGTGTATCATCAGTACGATGATGACTGAGCATGCGGCCAAGAAGATAGTGATAGAGGAAAGAGGCAAGGGGAATGTGGAAAGTGAAAATAAGGATGACGACGAGAAGATACTGCTCTGTGTGAAATACCCCGAGATAGCGCCGCATCTGCTGTATCTGTCGATGTTTATGCGCAATCAGCGACTGAATCGGGAACTGGTGGCTCTGAACGTGGTATATGATGACGAGAAAAGCAATAATGCCCGCGAAGAGGGCTTAAGACTGCTGGAACAGCTGCAACAGACGGCCAGTGCCAGTGAGGTGAAGGTGCAGACGCAGGTGCGACTGGCTTCGAATATAGCCAACGGCATAAAGCACGCATTCCGCGAGTTTGGTTGCTCTGAGATTATCATGGGTATGCACGTGCATACGGATATCAGCCCAAGGTTCTGGGGGCAGTTTATACAGAGTCTGTATAACGGACTGAATCGCCAGATTATCCTGATGCGATTTATACAGCCGATGTCAACACTGCGCCGTATACGTGTGGCAGTGCCGTCGCGTGCTGAGTTTGAACCTGGATTCCATCGCTGGTTGGAGCGACTGAGTAGGTTTGCCGGACAGTTGGATTGTCGCATACAGTTCCACGGGCGCAACGAGAGTCTGTCGCTTATCCGCGAGTATATCAACAAGCGTCATCCCAATGTGCGTGCCGAGTATACATTTATGTGCCATTGGAACGAGTTGCCACAGTTGGCTGCCGATATAGCCGACGACCATCTGTTTGTGGTAGTGACAGCCCGTAAGGGTACTATATCGTATAAGACGGCGCTGGAACGGTTGCCTGACGAGTTGCAGAAGCACTTCTCGGGCAAGAACCTCATGATAGTATTCCCCGACCAGCATGGTGATACCAAGGACGAGCGCATGAGCTTCACCGAGGCTCAGCACCACGAGGAGAACAGTATCTATGATACTATACTGCGCTGGATACATCAGAAGAGAGTTAAGAGTTAAGAATTAAGAGTTAAGAGATGATTGATATTAAAAATATAACCAAGAGCTTCGGCTCGTTACAAGTTTTGAAGGGTATCGACCTCCATATAGACAAGAGCGAGGTGGTGAGCATAGTGGGACCCAGCGGTGCTGGTAAGACCACACTGCTGCAGATAATCGGTACCCTGGATCGCCCTGACACGGGATCGGTGGTGGTTGACGGCATCGATACTACATCGCTGTCGGCAAAGCATCTGGCCGATTTCCGCAATCGTCATCTGGGCTTTGTATTCCAGTTTCACCAGTTATTACCTGAGTTTACTGCCATCGAGAACATCATGATACCTGCATATATCGCAGGCACATCGCCTCGACAAGCCAAGCAGCGTGCCAATGAGCTGCTGCAGTTTATGGGACTGGCCGATCGCGCTACACATAAGCCCAATGAACTGTCGGGTGGCGAAAAGCAGCGTGTGGCTGTGGCTCGTGCGCTGGTAAATAATCCCGCTGTAATACTGGCCGATGAGCCATCAGGATCTCTAGACACTAAGAACAAGGAAGAGCTACACCAGCTGTTCTTCGACCTGAGAAATCAGTTTGGACAGACATTCGTAATCGTAACTCACGACGAGGGATTGGCCTCGATTACTGACCGCACGATTCATCTAAAGGATGGTCTTATCTTGCCTACGGAAAACGTTGAAACAACAGAAGAAGTATGATAAAACTAGGAGATTATAATACCCTGAAAATCGTTAAGACAGTTGACTTCGGCCTGTATCTGGACGGTGGCGAAGAGGGCGAGATACTGCTTCCCCAGCGCTATGTGACCAAGAACATGAAGATAGGCGACGAGATAAACGTGTTTATCTATCTGGACCAGGAGGAGCGCCCTGTGGCTACTACCGAGACTCCTTACGCCAAGGTTGGTGAGTTTGTGAGTCTGGAGGTGGCTTGGGTCAATCAGTTTGGTGCATTCTTGAAATGGGGACTGATGAAGGATCTGTTCTGCCCCTTCCGCGAACAGAAAAGACGTATGGAGCAAGGTCAGCGCCACATAGTATATATTAAGGTTGACGAGGATAGCTATCGACTGATGGCTACAGCCAAGGTAGAGAAGTATCTCACCACGCCGATAATTACCGATCTGCCATCGTTGCAGCATGGTGCCGAGGTGGATATACTGGTGTGGCAGAAGACTGATATGGGATTTAAGGTGATAGTGAACAACAAGTTCCAGGGTCTGATATTCGAGAACCAGATATTCCAGCCATTGCACAGCGGCATGAAGATGAATGCATATGTGGACCACGTACGACAGGATGGTAAGATAGACATAGTGCTACAGCAGACTGGCAGAAAGCAGACACTGGACTTTGCTGAAACGCTGCTTCGCTATCTGTACGAGAATGACGGATTCTGCAATTTGGGCGATAAGTCGCCTGCAGAGCTTATCTACGACCGCTTCCAGGTGAGCAAGAAGGCCTACAAGAAAGCTATCGGCGACCTGTACAAACGACGTCTGATAACGATCGAAGACGAAGGAATAAGATTAGTGAAATAAAAAAAAGAATCCCCAACCTTGCGAGGCTGGGGATTTATAATGTTTAGAACTCTGCTGATTTTGGAGTACGTGGGAAAGGAATCACGTCGCGAATGTTCTGCATACCTGTTACGAACAGGATGAGACGCTCGAAACCAAGACCGAAACCAGCGTGAGGGCATGAACCCCACTTGCGGGTGTCGATATACCACCAGAGGTGGGTCTGGTCCATCTCGCGGCGATTAATCTCGCCCATCAACTTGTCGTAGCTCTCCTCACGAACAGAACCACCGATAATCTCGCCAATCTGTGGGAAGAGTACGTCGGTGCCCTGCATGGTTGGGCCAGGGGCTACGGCACCCTTGTAACCTACAGAACCACCATCGGCAGTCTCCTCATTCTGCTTCATATAGAACGACTTGAATGCACGTGGATAGTCGGTCATGATGACTGGCTTCTTGAAGTGCTCCTCTACCAGATAGCGCTCGTGCTCTGATGCTAGGTCGTCGCCCCAGTTGCATGGGAACTCAAACTTTTTGCCGTTCTTGATAGCCTCCTGCAGGATGTTGATACCCTCAGTGTAAGGCAGACGAACGAAACTCTCCTTGAGTACACCTTCCAAACGCTCGATAAGAGTCTTGTCGATCATCTTGTTGAGGAACTCCAGGTCGTCCTTACAGTTGTCGAGAGCCCATTTTACACAATACTTGATGAAATCTTCCTCCAGATCCATAAGCTCCTCCTGGTCAAGGAAGGCTACCTCAGGCTCTACCATCCAGAACTCGGCCAGGTGGCGTGGAGTGTTAGAGTTTTCAGCGCGGAATGTAGGACCGAAGGTGTAGATGGCACCAAGTGCGGTAGCACCCAACTCGCCCTCAAGCTGTCCTGATACAGTCAGCGATGTCTGCTCGCCAAAGAAATCATCGTCGTAGATTATCTTGCCCTGCTCGTCCTTCTTCAGGTCGTACAGGTTCTTGGTGGTTACCTGGAACATGTTTCCTGCTCCCTCGCAGTCTGATGCTGTGATCAGTGGTGTGTGGAAGTAGAAGAAACCATGCTGGTGGAAGTAGGTGTGGATGGCCATCGCCATGTTGTGACGGATGCGCATCACAGCTCCGAAGGTGTTGGTACGCAGACGCATGTGAGCGTTCTTACGCATGGCCTCGAAACTCTGACCTTTCTTCTGCATGGGGTAGTCGTTGCCACAAAGTCCGTAAACCTCGAGCTGTGTAGCCTGAATCTCTGAAGACTGACCAGCACCCTGGCTCTCTACCAGTGTACCAGTGGCGCAGATGCAGGCACCAGTGGTGATGTCCTTAAGCAACTGCTCTTCGAACTTGGTTGGATCAACTACAATCTGTACGTTCTTGATGGTAGAACCATCGTTCAGGGCGATAAAGTCGACTGCCTTAGAGCTGCGGTGCGTGCGCACCCAGCCCTTAACGCAGACTTCTTTTCCATATTCTGTGCTCTGCAGCACATCGATAATCTTTGTTCTTTTCATTTTTACACCAATATTAATAACTAATCACTCCCCTCCCTCCAGGGAGGGGCGGGGGGAGAGTCTTACTCGTAAGCACCCATGCGCAGACGGTCAACTTCCTCCTCAGTGAGGTAGCGCCAGTCGCCACGCTTCAGGTTCTTCTTGGTAAGACCAGCGAACTGTACACGGTCGAGCTTCTGAACGCGATAGCCCAGGCTCTCGAAGATACGGCGAACGATACGGTTCTTGCCAGAGTGAATCTCGATGCCAACCTGCTTCTTGTCTGTTGGGTGTGCATACTGTACGTCGTCGGCCTTGATCACACCGTCCTCAAGCTGAATGCCCTCGGTAATCTGGCTAAGATCGTGAGCCGTTACGTTCTTATCGAGGTATACGTGATAAATCTTCTTCTTGAGATACTTAGGATGTGTAAGCTTAGAAGCCAGATCGCCATCGTTGGTGAGCAGAAGCACACCAGTGGTGTTACGGTCCAGACGGCCTACTGGGTAGATGCGCTCTGTGCAAGCGTTCTTCACTAGATCCATTACAGTCTTACGCTGCTGGGGATCGTCGCTTGTAGTAACGTAGTCCTTTGGCTTGTTGAGCAGTACGTAAACCTTCTTCTCAATGGTTACAGGCTGATCGTGGAACTTAACTACGTCAGTGCGCAGAATCTTTGTTCCCAGCTCTGTTACTACCTCGCCATTGACGGTTACTACACCTGCCTGGATGAACTCATCAGCCTCACGACGACTGCAGATACCTGCATTGGCCAGGAACTTGTTAAGACGAAGTGGCTCGTTTGGATCGTAGTTAATCTCCTTGTACTCTATGCGCTTCTTCATTGAGTACTTTGCATTTGGATCGTAGTCGGCTGAGTGCTGACGTGGACCCTTCTTGTAAGAAGATGCTCCATAAGGCTTACCATAGCCACCCTGCTGAGGACGACCGTAGCCACCCTGCTGAGGACGACCATAACCACCCTGCTGAGGACGACCATAACCACCCTGCTGTGGACGACCATAGCCACCCTGCTGAGGACGACCATAGCCACTGCGTGGCTGACCATACTCACTATTTTGCTGTGGACGGCCATAACCACCCTGCTGAGGACGACCATAACCACTGCGTGGCTGACCATACTCACTATTTTGCTGTGGACGGCTATAACCACCCTGCTGAGGACGGCCATAACCACTTCTTGACTGACCGTACTCGCTATTTGAGCGCTGCTGGTAACCACCCTCGCCATAGTTGCTGCGTGGGCGATAGCCACCCTGTGGGCGCTGTGGAGCATTGCTCTGAAGTCCTGCGCCGAATCCCTCTGGACGGAACTCGCCTTCATCGTTTTTATTGCGATAGCTGGGACGCTCGTAACTACCTGGGCGTACTGCAGCTGCGTGAATACGTGGACGTGGTGAACGACCTGGACGATACTCTCTCTGAGTGCTATCCTGTGAGGTCTCTTCCTGCTTCTTCTCGTTGTTTTCGAAATCCATGTGTTGTATAATTTAAAATGTTATTAATGACTATATAATATAATGTATAAAAGTTAAATACCTGTATATGTAGATGGGCTTATGGCACGCAGCTCTTCCTTTACTTCTTCGCTTACTTCGAGAGTCTCGATGAAGTTCTTGATCTTCTCACCAGTCAACTTCTCGTTGGTGCGGGTCAGGGCCTTCAGTGTCTCGTATGGGTTGGGGTAGGCCTCGCGGCGCAGAATTGTCTGTATAGCCTCGGCTACTACTGCCCATGTGTTATCCAGGTCTTCCTGCAGTTTCTCCTCGTTGAGGATGAGCTTGCGCAGTCCCTTAAGTGTGCTCTGGAATGCGATTACGGCATGGCCCATAGGTACACCCACGTTTCGCAGAACGGTAGAGTCTGTAAGGTCGCGCTGCAGACGGCTTACAGGCAGTTTTGCTGCCAGAAACTGCAGTATGGCATTTGCGATACCCAGGTTACCCTCTGAGTTCTCGTAGTCGATAGGGTTCACCTTGTGTGGCATAGCGCTCGAACCAACTTCGCCCTTCTTAATCTTCTGTTTGAAGTAGTCCATCGATATATACATCCAGAAGTCGCGATCCAGGTCGATGACGATGGTGTTGATGCGGCGCATAGCGTCGAAGATGGCACCAAGCCAGTCGTAGTTGGAAATCTGAGTGGTGTACTGCTCGCGCTCCAGTCCCAGTTTCTCGCTTACGAACGAGTTGCCAAACTCGCGCCAGTCGTACTGTGGATAAGCTACGTGGTGAGCATTGTAGTTACCAGTAGCACCACCAAACTTGGCTGTGATAGGTGTCTCCTTAAGGCCACGCAACTGCTCCTCCAGACGGTAAACGTACACCATAACCTCCTTGCCCAAACGGGTAGGTGATGCAGGCTGTCCGTGGGTCTTGGCCAGCATTGGGATGTTCTTCCACTGCTCGGCATAGTCGTGAAGCTGCTCAATGAGTTCCTCTACCATAGGGTAGTACACGTTTTCGAGTGCCTCCTTGATAGACAGGGGCACGCTGGTGTTGTTGATGTCCTGAGATGTCAGTCCGAAGTGGATAAACTCCTTGTAGCTTTCGAAACCACCCATAGCGTCGAGTTTCTCCTTGATGAAGTACTCTACGGCCTTAACGTCATGATTCGTTATCGACTCGATGTCCTTTACACGCTGAGCATCAGCGGGTGTAAAGTTACGGTAGATGTCGCGAAGCTGATCGAATAATGCATGGTTGATACCCTGAAGTTGAGGCAATGGTAGTTCACAAAGTGTGATGAAATACTCAATCTCTACGCGTACCCTGTATCGGATAAGTGCGTACTCAGAAAAGTACTCTGCCAACGGTTCGGTCTTACTTCTGTATCGGCCATCAATAGGCGAGATGGCTGTTAATAAACTTAAATCCATTGTTTTTAAATATTCCTATAAATTATCGATAATTCTATACTTTCACTCCTCCCTTTTTTACTCAAAACCGCAACCTCATCGGCTGCGGAACGAGCTTTTTGTGTTGTGGGCGTTGACGGATTCGAACCGCCGACCCTCTGCTTGTAAGGCAGATGCTCTAAACCAGCTGAGCTAAACGCCCTTGTTTTATTGTTTGCGGGTGCAAAGGTACGAATAAAAAATGAAACTGCAAAATTTTTACCGAGAAATTTTGCAGTTTCTTGCATTTTTTATAGTTGATAGAGGTCATTTGCCGCCATCAGCTCCACTTTTTTGTCTGCAAGTATCTTTTCGCAGGCATCAAGATCTGTTGGACGAATCACCACTGTTGCTACGTCGCCATTGGCAAACGAGTACATATATTCTATGAAAACACCATTCTCTGAGAGGTGCCTGAGCACGATGGCCAGCGAACCACTGGTGTTAGGACATACAAATCCGATAACATCTGTGATCTTTACTGCAAAGTGCTGCTCCTTTAGTACCTTATAAGCCTTGTCTGGATCAGACACGATACAGCGCAGGATACCAAAGTCGCTATTGTCGGCGATACTCATGGCCGAAAGGTTAATACCTGCTGCACCAAGAACATCAGTCACCTCAGTAAGTCGGCCTGACTTGTTCTCAAGGAAAATTGAAAGTTGCTTAGTCTTCATAATTCGATTGTATTTTTAAATGTTACGTTTGTCGATCACGCGTTTGGCCTTGCCCTCAGAGCGCTCTATACCCTTTGGCTCAACCAACTTAACCTTGAATCCCAGACCTATCACGCTGCGCAGTTCGCCTTCCAGCTTCTTCTGCAGACCAACCATCGTGGCCATGTCGTCGGTGAAGTACTCTTCCTTCACCTCTACCTTAAGCTCTGATGTGTCAGTGTTGTTCACACGGTCTACTGTCAGCAGGAAGTGTGGCTCGTACTCAGGCAACTTTAGGATTACATCCTCTATCTGCGATGGGAATACGTTTACACCACGGATGATGAGCATATCGTCGCAACGACCCAGGATGCGGTCCATGCGCACCAGTGTGCGTCCGCACTTACACTTGTCGTAGTGCAGGGCTGTCAGGTCATGGGTGCGATAGCGGAGTAGGGGCATTCCCTCCTTGGTAAGGTGGGTAAATGTCAACTCGCCAAACTGTCCCTCAGGCAATGGCTCGCCAGTTTTTGGGTCGAGTATCTCTGGATAGAACAGGTCCTCGTTAAGGTGTGTGCCGCACTGGTGCTCGCACTCATAGCCTACACCAGGACCGGCTATCTCGCTCAGTCCGTAGATGTCGTATGCCTTGATGCCCAGACTCTCTTCAAGCTTCTTGCGCATCTTCTCCGTCCAGGGCTCTGCACCAAACACGCCCACCTTAAGCTTGAATTCATCGCGGCTCCATGGGCACTCCTTCATGGCCTCGCCCAGGAACATAGCGTAACTAGGTGTGCAGCACAGGATGGTGGTGCCAAAGTCGTGCATCAGTGTCATCTGCTTCTGGGTGTTGCCTGATGAGATGGGGATTACAGATGCTCCGATGTTTGTAGCTCCATCGTGAGCACCAAGTCCTCCTGTAAACAGGCCGTATCCGTAAGCAACCTGGAAGATATCGTCCTTACCAGCACCGTATGCTGTAAAGGCGCGACTGATGGCTTCGCTCCACATTGCGAGGTCTTTGCGGGTGTAAAGTACTACTACTGGCTTACCTGTGGTACCTGATGAGGCGTGGATACGTACTATCTGACTCATTGGCACGGCAGCCAGTCCAAAGGGGTAGTTGTCGCGGAGGTCCAGCTTGTTGGTAAATGGCAGTTTGGTGATGTCGTCGATACTCTTGATATCGCCTGGTTCCAGCCCCATCTCCTGAAACTTCTTTCGGTAGAAGGGGGTGTTGTAATATACATACTCTGCCATTTTTACTAGGCGCTGGCTTTGGATTTCGCGAAGCTGCTCGCGATCCATGCACTCCATTGTTTCATTCCAAATCATTGTCTGTTCGCTGTTGTTGATTAAAAGTACTTTACGGGTTGCAAAGTTAACCCTTTTTTTTCAATCCTCCAAAATTCTCGCTCCAAAAATCATTTTTTTCTTTCATTACTTTGGATGTTTCGCATATTTATCGTATTTTTGCGCCGTCTATATATATAATAAGGTGTAATGAAGAAGATTTTGTTGTGCATAATGGCCACGTTAGGGCTAACTACAGCCTGCGGCCAGTCGACATACGAGGTCGACGAGTTTACTACTGCCTCTGGTAAGACAGTTAAGTTTCATGCCCTGATGCACTCGTGCATCCGTATCCAGTACGATGGGCAGGAGATACAGATCGACCCTGTATCGCGACTTCGTGAGCGTACTGTCGATTATGCCTCTATGCCCAAGGCCGACTATATCTTCGTGACTCACGAGCATGCCGACCACTACGATGCTGCTGCGCTAAAGCTTCTGTCGGCTGATAAGACTCAGCTGGTTATGAACAAGCGTTGTGCTGATATGTATGGCTCTGGAAAGGTGATGGCAAACGGCGATAAGTTGCAGTTGGGTGCTATCACTGTCGAGGCTGTTGCGGCCTATAACTCTACTCCAGGTCGCGAGCAGTTCCACCCCAAGGGGCGCGACAATGGTTATATCCTGACTATCGACGGTCTGCGTATCTACATTGCAGGCGATACTGAGGATATTCCAGAGATGTCGGCTATCAAGGATATCGACATTGCATTCCTGCCTTGCAACCAACCGTTTACTATGACTCCTGAGCAGCTTATCCGTGCAGCTAAGGTTATCAAGCCACGTGTGCTGTTCCCTTATCACTATGGTCAGACCGACCTTAGCAACATCCCTGCCGCCCTCAAGGGCACTGGCATAGATGTTCGCATACGTCATTATGAGTGAATAAAAAAACGGGGCTCGCTACTAAGCGAGCCCTTTGTAATATAATAAGAATGAGGTGTGACTATTTCCACCAGAAATCGTCTACGAATATACCTTGTACGTAGTTGGTGAATCTATTATACTCGTTAGCTATATTCTTTCTCTCTGGCACTGGTACGAATGTGTCGTCAACTAATATCTTACATGCAGCCTCGCCTCTAGTGGCTTTCAGCTCCATCCATGATTCGTTCTTCAGTACCTCAATCTTGATGTTCTTTATCTCTTCAGGAGTTGTGAACTCGCCATCAACTTCAAATTCAACTGGGTCTACATTAGGACCTGCACCAGTGTTGTACATCTTGTATGCACCATTTGCGTTGGGAGTCGTTTCTCCGAACAGACCGTGAACCTCTATTCCCATGACTTTCAGCGGAAGCGTACCGCCTGCACAGATCAGTTTCAGTGTGGTTTTGCCACCTTCTGCCTTCACTATATCGAATACTACATCGTTGAAGTCGAAGTCGCCAGCCTCTGATGCCGACAGGTCCTCAGCAATCACGCGATAGAGTGGGGTGCTGCCGCCACCACCGATAAAGCCTGGGTTGCATGGTGACTCTGGAATGTCGATATTGGGCTTGCCCGACTGGAATCCTGCAGCATAAATATTGTTGGCTATGCTGAAACCGTCTTTCTCATAAATAAACGGTTTGGGTTCGACAGAGCCACTACCGTCGCTGTCATATCCCTGTGCAAAATGCGTCTCGGCCGAAACGTACAGGTTGCCGCCATAGGTCACTGCACCATGACTGTTTATGCTGGCAAGATATGAGTCTCTGACGATATCCTTAGCCTGGAATACAGCATATCCATCTGGAGAGATGCCAAAGATTCCAAATCCTTCTTCGTCCCCGCGTCCAGACTCAAACTGAGCTTTATTAGCGACTACAAACACAGCATCCTTACCCATCATGATTTTGAATGGACCAGAAATGGCACCTGTGCTTGAATCCCTACCTCCATAGAAGTTCTCTGCCAATACGCCACAACCAGTATCAATCTTAAATGCTCCTTGTGCTGACGAGATGTTCATTTCGAAGTCGTGAGTTACCTCAAGCAGACAGTTGTTGATCACATTCTCGCTTCCGCCGATGTAAGCATAGTCATAAGTAATCCAATGTCCATTGTTTACCCAACCAGAATTGTTGCTGTTTACCTTTGTGGTGCCTGTAACGTTCCATTCAGCATTATTTTCTACTGCACCTGCATTCACTACAACAGTAGCAGCATTAATTGTGCCATCGTTTACGATTCTGCTATTATTACTCTCGGCATTCACACTTCCAGCTTCAAGTGTACCTACATTATAGAGGAAACTGGTTGTGTTAACTTCGAAAGTGCCAACACGGATGGTTCCATGATTGTACACCTTTGTGCTATTATTAGCCTTGAGGAGACCAGCAGTTTCAAGTGTTGCACCTTCTGCAATATAAATGGCTGCAACGTTGAAATTGGTGGCGCTAAGTTCGGCTAACTTTAATGTGGCTCCAGTGAGCAGATAGATTTCTGATCTATAGTCTGGAGCAAATTTTGGCGCTGTGACATCAGTGTCTCCATTTGACAAATCAACAGTACCTGTTACATAAATCTTGCTAGCACCCGTCCATGTGGAAACGGATTGTGTTTCCGCATCAATGTAATAAGAACCAGCTCCAGCTCCATTTGGAAACAGTTTGTTAACACCCTCTGGTACTGCATCCAATAAATTGCTGGCATCACAATCTGATGGGAATGAAATTGTGGGCTGCATGTTGCCTTTGTACGAAGAGTATGTGCCCACAGCACGGGTAAGGGCACGCGCATTGGCATGCTTACTGCTGAATCCCCAGTCTACATTAGGTGCAACCCTACCAAATGCTTTCTCAAAAGCTTCAGCATACTTCTTGTTTACACCCTGTTCTACTTTTTCCTCGTTGTAGTAATAATCCTCATGACTACATGACGATAGTGCTATTGTGCCCAATATGCTGGCTACAATCACTATAATTCCAAAATTACTTCTTCTTTTCATAATCGTAATAGGTTAAATTAGTATTGTTTAATCGTTTAGTAATATTTGGCGCAAATATACGAAAAATTAATAAGTTGTATATGATATACGGTTAATAAAGGTTAATCGATAAACAATAAACCTGTTTTTATAAACAAAAAAATCTGCATAGTCGATAGATTACGCAGAATTTTTTGAAAACGTGCTTATCTAGAATCTAAGAGCGGCCAGAGATTACTTTCCGATATTTCTGGTTCTTACTATTAGGTTTGTCTGGCTCAGTCATGTCAAAGATGAACACTCTCAACGGAGCTTTGATTTCAAATTTGGCTGTACGGAATCTTTGATTCAACTATCTGTAGACCTCCTCAAGTATAATTTCGTACCCACCTGTTTTCCTGAGCATGCTCTCAAATTTTCTATATACAAAATCTCCTTCATGCACATTTGCTTCCATAAAGTAAACAATGCTGGAATACTCAGTACTAAAGTTCACTTTTATTGCCGGGAATTGCATATCGCCCCTATTGAAAGAGCCAAGTTCCCAGTAACCTTTCAATGAATAATTACCAACGATATTAGATGATACATTATTCGTTGCAGTTCCGTCACGATAAAGTGTTAAAGTATCTGTTGACTCATTTTCTTTGAATACAATGACACGCTCACTCCAGTCTTTGTCTTTGCTTACTATTACATCATCTTCTTCAACAGCGGCTTCTTCATTTCCCGTCGTTTCTTCTGCCTGTTGTGACTTCCCCTGTTGATTGCACGAAAGGAGACTGAGGCCTCCAATCATCAGGACGGCCATGATTAAAATTTTGTACTTCATACTCATTTGGTTTTAGTTACTATTACTTTCTATCAATTTTACAATAGCTTCGGCATGAGCCGCTTCTGGTTTCCCCTGCGGATGCTCCGACACTATGAAGAGCCGTCCGTCGAGGCGGTAAGCCCATGCTTCATAACCACCCCATTTCTCACAGCCTATGCAATCCGGCTCCTGCCCATCGTTCATGTATTCCAAGAAATCCTTCGCCCAATAATAGCCCGTCAGCATGACGACGGCACGGGGTGAAGTGAATGCTAATTCTTTCTGCATAATCTTCTTGCAGTCCTCCAACTGCGCATAGCACAACGCGTCGCTAGGATTACCGCCCTCCCAAGGAGCCACCTTATAGAGATTGCTCCACGCCACATGGCTCGACCAGTTGTCATAATATTCGCTGGCGACATTCCTAATCGTGCGGATGAATGCCGACGACGATGGTCTGTAATCGCCCACCATATCTTCCGCCATCCACTCCATCTGATTGTCACGGGCAAAGATGCAATCATCATCGCCCTCAGCAAATAGCTCTTCAACATCGTTCGACGATGAAATCCAACCGTTGTTAGCCCTGCCATAGAATAAAAGCCCCTCGTTCACGCCCTGCGGAAAATCCTTGCCCCACTGCATACAGAACTTGGCGGTGTCGTATCCGAAGCCTGCATCCAGCACGACCTGTATCATATGGGCATAGAGAGGCATTAAGCACTCTTTGAACTGAATAATACTGGAAACGTCCATATTCTTTTCATTATTTTGTTAATACTCACATTCTCATTCCGAAAGTCAGCACTAACTCCTTGGCATAGAAACAGCGCAGACCCTCCATTTCCGCAACAGGCCTTGCACTGCCTCTACTATTTAATGGCGAAGCCTACGCTGCTAAGCGTACACTCCTTAAATAGTAGGTTTGCTCGTTCAATCCCTGTCCGAGGTGCAAGTTCGTTGCGGAAAAGTTGAGCAAATAAAATTCGTGTCTCTTACGAAACACGCTGCAAATTTACACAAAAACTTCAAATTTGATGCTCAAAAATGCTAAAATCACATAAATTGAGGACAATTTATTCATTTTTTCGGCCAAACGTGCACGAAAGAAAGAATAATTGCTAACCTTGCGTTCATAATTTCATCTTCGACGAAAAGAGAGCCTGAAGTTTTCAAGAAGACAGGAAACTTGTACATTCCCAAGCCAAAAGCATTACGTGAAGACAAGAAGGCCGATAGCTCACACTCGATACAGAGGTGGGCATTGGTGGTATCCATCAATCTTCACGATGGTGCTATGCTAGGCCGATTGTCTAATTCAAAGATCTGTCCCCTTAATCTCCTTCTTCCTTTTTTTGTCCCTTCTTAGGAACAGACCTTTTCCCCTTGTTTTTTATATCACCGGTTTTGTTTTGGCCCTTCCCCTTCTTCTATAAATAGAAAATCCATCCAGCCCTTAGTCTCTTTATATCTTTCTTTAGTTCCTACTGGCACGTATAATGTTGCATTATTGAAAGTGTTCAAGCTGAATGGCATAAAACCAGATAATTTACCATAAATTTCTTTTGGTTCCTTATTCAATGAGACTACAACTTGAAGGGCAATTTTGTCAAATGCTTCACTTCCTATCAGTGTTATACTACTAGGCAAGGTGACTGAAGTCAATTCTTTACACCATTGAAATGCTTCTGACATTATTTCCTCAACTCCTTCGTTTATCTGAATATTTTTTAAAGCCGTACAGGCATAGAATGCTCCTGTACTTATTGTCTTTATTGATCCTGGGATATTAATCGAAGTAAAACTCTTACAATTACGGAACGTTTTAAATATTGATAATCAGCAACTTACATCTTAAACGGTAGAAAAGTGACATTGGGGATTCTTGGGCGCCCCAAAAGAATGAAGATTTAACGAATTTAACGTTTAAAAACGATTCTCAAACTCATTTTGCAAGTGAAATGGACGTTAGATTGTAATATCACTATGATGGTTGAATTTTGAACATCAAAACAAGACACCTTATTATATATATAAAGCACAGAATAGTTCCCTACTGAGTTTTTGAAGATAAAATATTGTTTAATAATCATACGACCAGACATTGATGGATGGTATTAGGCAGACTATATCATAGGACGTAAATCAAATGTGTGTTTGACATTTCTCATTGAAAAGTGTAGTTTTTGAACCTCAAAACCGTTTGAAAAGTGTAAATAATACCAGTCAAGCGTTGAGTGGAGATAGAATGGTGTATGATTAATGCTGGAAGGTTTGTTGTAGTGATACAATAAGATAGTGGTTTCATACAACGAGTTTCAGATTATGGAAGGAATTGTGATAGTTTTCATATCTTTGCACGAAAAGTGAAGATATGAAAACAGTCAAAGTGATTTTATTGACACTAATGCTCATAGTACTCCTTGGAGGAGGATATTTAGCATGGATATTGTTGGGAAGCAAAACAAGCAATCCCAACAATTATAGAATTATAGGCGATATACCAACACCTTGGGGATATGAGAGAATCAAAGGTGATGATCCTGCCTATAGTGTTTTTTTGCGGTCGTTGCCTTTAAGAGGCAAAGGTTCTAAGGTGATGCTCTTTACTGGTGGGGAGTCACGCTTTCAGTCCTTGAACTATGCGGTTGTTGATTTACCACTTTTGTCGAATGCGGAACAGTGTGCTGATATATGTATGCGATTAAGGGCTGAGTATTTGTTTCAAACAGGACAGTACAGCCGGATTCGTTTTCAGAATGTGGATGGTAAAACTATAAGATATGGTGGTGGTAGTTCACGCAAAGCTTTTGAATGCTATCTGAAGAATCTTTATGGTGTAGCCAGTACCTTTTCGTTGAGCCGCGAGATGAAGAAAAGAAAGTTGTCTGATATGCAACCAGGAGATGTGTTTGTTTATCCTGCCCGTTATGGCCAAAAGTACGGTCATGCGGTCATGGTTGTGGATGTCGCTATTAATAGGCAGGGCAAAAAGGTCTTTCTTCTGGCAGAAGGGAATACGCCAGCACGTAACATCCATATCATGCGCAACTTCGAAAACCCTTTCCGCTCACCGTGGTTTACACTTAATGAAGATGCAGATAACCTGCTGTTTTCCGTATTCCATTATAAATCAAATGATTTAAAAACCTTCTAATTCAAAAACATTTCGTATCTTTGCACCGTGTAAAGCATAAGATAATGAGCTGTAAGGAAACGGAGAAGCAAACACTTAAAACAGTACGGCATAGGGTTGAGAGAGCTCTAAAGATAATGGGATATCCCTTTTCTATTGAAGAGCTTCATGATGATGTGTGTCGTATTCACCTTGCCTATCAGGGTGAGGACTTCCTTATAGACATTGATGAGAGAGATTATATACGCATGCAACTTATCGATGGGACATATGCTCTAGTGGAGGACGTTGAGGAGTTCTCGCGTGTGAGGCGAGCGATAAATGAGGCGAACTGGAAATCATCAGTAACGATTGTATATACTATTTTGGAGGAAGAACAGGAGCTGCTCCTTAACTACCAGTTCTATGCGCTTGCGATACCGCAAATACCGTGTTTTGATAAATATCTGGAGTATGAACTGGATCAGTTTTATGATGCCCAACTGAAAGTTTGGTATGAATTGAAAAAGATGAAGAGAGAGGAGGATCAGCTGAAACAGGAACTGTCACTTCCATCTGATGACTACGATAAACATAGACTGGATTTTATGAAACAAAAGGACGAGACCCAGGATTTATTCCTGGAAACACTAGAAGAGATGGGATGCCCTTATAGTATAGACGAGGAATACAATTTTATTCTCTTTGAGTATAAAAATGTGCATTTCCTTTCTCATGTAAATTGTGAATGGTGTGAGATTACAATTCATTGTCGGGGTTGGGAATTGGTAAATCTAAACGACATCGATGAGGTGATGCACATGAAACAAGCTGTTAATATTGCTAATAGCAAAGGACATCTCACCACCTACTTCAAAAATGATTATGAGAGTCATGAGTTAGTCGTTAGTTCTTCGGCTGAAATCTATTTCAGTTCTCATATCAAAGATCGTAAGAACTATCTGAGGAATAAGTTTGATGATTTTATCGATGTACAGCAAACTGTCCAAATCGAAATGGAAGCATTAGGAACAGAGAACTAGGTAGCCCTATTCGCTTTGAGTTATACAACTCATACATCAATCCTGCCAGTTCATACAACGTAACAGTTTTTTCTTTCTCAGGTAAAAAAGTATATATAACTTTGTCTCGTCAAACAAATGAATAGTTCGATGAGACAGTTAATTATGACTTTGATGGTTGTGCTTATGAGCATGATGGCATCAACGCCAGTTAGTGCGAAATCTAACAAGAAAAGTGTGAAGGAGCAGGTTCCAGAGAACATTATTGTGAAGCAGACAACACAATTTAATGATGGACGTACGTTGACTATCTACTACAAGAAGAGTGGAATGCAATGCGAGGTCTATTCTCCCTGCAACGCTGATGATTACAGCGTGAGCGATGCTTCGAAAATCAAGTCAACCAACTTTGAAGTGGTGGACAAGGTCGAGGGTAAACTCTACAAAAAAGCATCTATTGGCGAAGTCACTCGGTTGATTAAACGTTTAGCGAACCAGTACTTATGAAGCGAAGCAAGAAATGGGGCTGTTTTACTGCTATGCTACTACTGACGGTAGTAGCTGCAGTTTTCGGCCTATATTGGGCATGGAAATACTATGGTCTTCCAGAATGGCCTGATCACAAGGAATACAAGACCATAGAAGAACGGGCGGAGAAGGCTTTAGCTTTTGCAAAGCGACATAATATGAATGAGCACTATGCCCTATTCGTGGACTATGGCATCCCGTCAGGGACACCACGTCTGTTCGTATGGGATTTCCACCAGAAAAAGATAGTGGCAAGTACATATGTGATGCATGGACCAGGAGGTGGAAGTACTGACGAACGACCTGTGTTTAGTAATAAGTCTGGAAGTGAATGCTCTTCTTTGGGACGATTTCTCGTTACAAAAGAACATGGTTACAGCCTTAAACGTAGTTTTCGACTAAAAGGAATAGATTTAGATAATCAGTCTTCTTATGCAAGAGGGCTGATGATTCATAGTTCTTATTGGGTAGATAAGTGGTGTTGGAAAAAATACATACCTCTTCATCGAGCAAGTTGCCAGGGCTGTGTCACCGTCTCTTCAAGAGGAATGAATTATCTTTGGCCATTCATCAATAAAGAGAAGAAACCACTGCTGCTTTGGTCCTTTGTCAGTAAACAAAGTTAAAAAAGCTATATGTCCTTCGATTATTTCGATGAAAATGTGTAAATTTGCCAGGTGAACTCGGTGGATTAGTATGGAATGGCTCAGAATATCTACTAGTACCGAATTGGTGCGAGTCGCCACGGACGAGATAGTCTACGTTCGTGCCGATGGTAACTATTCTGACCTAGTACTGACAAATGGCAAGAGCCGTAAGATGACATTTCAGCTTCATTTTTTTGACGAGGTGTTCCAACAGTTGCAATACAATATGTTTGCCAGAGTCGGAAGAAGTCTCATCGTTAACAAACGCTATATCCATGTCATCAATCTCACAGAACAGATACTGATATTCTCTGGCCAGCAAATCAAAGGCGATATCAAACCCATTGGTGTGTCTCGCGAGGCGCTTAAGCAGTTGAAGGAATTACTTGAAAACGAGAAAGGGGTAGACAATGGATGATATAAACATGCAGAAACCAGAAGTGCCTATCATCATCATCGAACGAGATGAGCAGCCACAGACAAAGGAGTCTGTGGTTAAGGTTGTTGCCCCATCCTGGAAACGGAAGTGGCTGAAACGACTCCTGACACTTGTAGCTGTTGGCTGTTTGATGGTAGCAGTGCTTGTAGGTTACTATTTTTGGAACTATTATTATAATATAGGAGTATCTGTTTCTGTCTCTCCCGATCAGAATATCGAGAAACTTCAGCAGCCCGTGAAGCACGAAATGCCAGAAGTAGTGTTGACCAGTGATAATATTCTTGGTGTCGCGATGGACTTCTACGCCATTCATGGCTTGAAAGCCAACATTGAGTTCGAAGAACCTGATACTGCAGACGCCTCCGTATATTTATACTGTCGTTCTGCAGATCACAAAGCAGACGGAACTTATATCGGCTCACTTGTTGTTGACGGTGATGTTCGTCAGAGCGACACTCATCGTTTGGGCTATATGGCTATGGTGGGTGGCAACAGCGTAATCGGTATATCACGTAGCGAGAAGGTCAAGGTCTTTGTTCAGGAACATGGCGGATCTTTCTTCCGTCAGTTTATTCTTGTTAGTGACGGAACAATCCCTGGTCGTTTCTTCTTGCACGGTAAAGTGGAGCGTCGAGCAATTGGACGTATTGGTGACCAGCTCTATTATATTGCCACTCGTAATAAGGAAACCCTTTGGGATTTTGCAGATGCCCTCCGTGAATATGGTTTCATTGATGCCATCTATATTACAGGTGGTGCTGATTACGTATACTACCGAAGTAAGGATGGTATCAGACATGACATTGGAGATAGTGCGGATTACCCACAAACAAAATGGAAAGGTATTATTCCTTGGCTTGTGTTTAGGAAAGTTCCTTGAACAGATGGTATAAAATCAAAAACGGCAGTATCTCTACCGCCGTTCTTTGATTAGTTATCTAACCATGAAAAGTTCTCGATATGAGGGGTGTCATGCCAATACTCATCGAAGTTTAGTGAACCATGTGGATGGTAGTCGGGCATGGCATCGTGGAAGAGGAGATTGGTTTCCTGCTCCTTACGGTACTCTTTCATTTCCGATTCATACTCTTCATTAGAATACTCGTAATAGCCATCATACTTTTCGGCAAACAAGTCGTAGTAGTAGGTGCCAAAGTAATTGCAGGCAAAATGCTCCATCTTCTTGTCCCACCAGGCGTATTCAGGGAAACCGAGTGCTCGCCAGAGGTCGCTACAGCGGCGAACAAGTAACTCGCACTCAGTTTCTGAGATGACATCACGAAGCCTGACTCGTTCTGTGTTGAACCAGACATAACGCCAGTCATCATAGTCTTTGTTCTCAATGAGGTTTGCCGTGAACCACCAAACCTTCAAAGCCCACCAGAAATGACCTGTCTCGGCACAGAGGTCACCGATGCGCGAGCCTCTCATGAACTTCTGCTTGCAATTTTCCGCACAACGGATGGGGTGGATTGTACGGTTCACCAACTCCTTCAACAACCGTGCTTCAAGATGGGACACAACACCATTGGGCATGCACTGGCACACCCTGTAAGGAATCCTTCTTCTCATGTTGTTTGGGCTTTAGAATCCTATTTTGGTTTTGGGACGTGGAATCTCGATAGGCACGATATCTTCTGGAGTAAGCAGGAGCAGTTCGTGCTTGTCCTTGGGACATCGTTTAACACAACGGGCTGCATGCTGGATGTAGATACGCTCCAGTTGATTGGAGATGAAGCGGGCATTGCCCCACGTCTCTGGGTCACGTACCTGATAAGCTTGTACAAGCATACTACGGTATTTCTCCCATGCCTGTGTCGTGAACTGATAGTCGTAGTCCTTGATGCGGCGACAGGTTATCTCCAACAGTTCATCAACGGAAAAGTCCGTAAACTCAAACTTGTTAGGAAAGCGCGACTGCAGACCTGGATTCGTGTCCAACATCTTCATCATTTGGTCTTTATAGCCACAGAGCACGATGGCAATATCTCGTTGCGTCTCATCTGCAAGGATGTTCATCATCAGTTGAATGACCAGCTTGCCAGGATCATTATCATGCTTACCGTTAAGCAGATAGGCTTCGTCTATCATTAGTACACCGCCTTTGGCCATCTCTAACACCTGTTTCATCGACCGTTCTTCATCACCCCAAAGGGTGCCGATGAAGGTTCCACGATCGCAGACCACTACATGACCTTTGGACAGTGCACCTGCCTGACGCAACAGCGAACCAAAGATTTTGCAGACCGTTGTCTTGCCTGTTCCCGGACGTCCTAGAAAAACGCTATGCAGCGACACCTCATGCTGCCTGCTGTTAGGGAACAGTTCATGCATCATCTTGTTGTAGCTGGTAAGAGCTACCAGTTCATCCATACGGTGTTTGATGTCACTGCACCCCACTAACTTGTTCAGTTCCTCTCGCGGATTGGCAATGGGACGCAGAATTTCCACTTTCACGCTGATGTTTTGGTTCTGTTCAATCTCCCCATCAGGGAAATGAATGTCAGTGGTCTCGTCATCGGTGTGAACACTGTCCTCTGGGAGGTCATCGAGGTCTACGTCATCCTCGTCTTCTTGCTGGTCACCGTTGGTATCGTCAAACGGGGCTTTTTCGTCCACTATCTCCATCCCCTCATTGAGGAACTTGTCGAGCAGCCTTGCAAATTCATCGTCATCATCTATACCCACTTCATTCTTCGGTACTTCAGTGGTGGGCGCAGAAGTATTGATTATAGTTCTTTCTATTGTTGGCGTATCAAAACTAGCATCAATGACAATTCTTGCATACGCCTTGCAGGGCAGGTCATCATCCGCATTCACCTTGATTTTTCGGTATTTCAGCCGTGTAAAGTCATCAATTACCATGACGTTATGCGCATCCCACATATCGTCCAATTCGTAAGAGTTCAGAATCTCTGCTTCGGTCAGCAGTACACCATAGACCTTCATATCAGGCTTGTTGAACTGAAGATGTATCTTCGTCAGACGTACGGCTTCCACCAGTTTCCACACCGTACTGGTGCGGGGTTCATAGCCGTCGGACAAAATAAGCGAGCTGAGGGAATCCGACTCCTCGTAGATGTGCTCTTCGTCGTGTCCACAGCAGTCGAGGCATACGATAACCATGTTTGTGTCGTTGCAATACAGGTAAACGTCATAGTCAGTCAGAAAGGGAGAATAGCCGTTCAGGTGAGTAGAATAGACGGCATAGTTAGCCGCCATAGCATCCAGATGTTTCCAGACGGTTGTTTTTGTCTGGTTCTTAAAATCGTCAATCAGTCTATTTACATTCCGCATAATCAACATAATTCATATCATACATAAATAAGCAATGTATATGCCCCAATGGGTGGGGCGCAAAAGTGAATAGGCAAAGCACAAAGGTACCAGCCTACAGCATATATAGAGTATTTCTTTTGGAATTACTCTATCACAAAACCCTCGACACTTGTAGCAATATGTCAAAGAACGCTGCGCTTAAGCGAGAACAGAAGAAAGTTAACTTTCTATCTGTCGAGCGTGAGCAGGGTCGACCGTTAGGTCAACCAACGAACGACAAGATACAATCCTCCCGTCGATTCACAGACTTGATTTCATTTCAGTCTTAGAACCGCTCGGCATCTGACCGTTGTCATTGTCATTTCGTTCATTCTTTCTTGCTACTTTCGTTTATTTTGTGATAGAATTATGATAATCGGCTGCAAAAATAAGCAAAATTCTTCTTATCACCAAGAAAAACGAATAAAAAAACTCATGAATTTAAGAAATAGTTCTTTAACAAGGTTAACAAGGTGAAAAAATGAACAATTGATTCCTTTTTTTACGTCATTTTAGCGATGAAATCATCATTTTTGATTCTTTTTGTCATTTTTTTGGTATTTTTTTTTCTCATTTCAAAATATTTGTGTAATTTTGGAGCGTATTTCTCTAAAAGAGAGTACATAATGTATGTGCTCGAATATTTTTATCGAATTAACATTTCGCATGAGATATGGACGGGCATTTTTGATTACTAACCCAAAAATGAAGAGCAAATATGGATGTTCCACTTGCGCTCAACCACATAGGAATCCGTAGCGGATTAAAGGGATATAACCTACATATTTCATACTCATTAAAAAGAAAACGTCTTTGGCTTCTGCCAGAGTCTGTTGTAAGATTATTCCGATTTCT
The DNA here is from genome assembly GCA_900322175.1 of uncultured Prevotella sp. Taxonomy (GTDB): domain Bacteria; phylum Bacteroidota; class Bacteroidia; order Bacteroidales; family Bacteroidaceae; genus Prevotella. The sequence continues at coordinate 18 of ONYZ01000010.1, read as the reverse complement.
TGACATACTTGCTTTGCA
>ONYZ01000073.1 GCA_900322175.1 uncultured Prevotella sp. | reverse complement strand
GGGCGTTGACGGATTCGAACCGCCGACCCTCTGCTTGTAAGGCAGATGCTCTAAACCAGCTGAGCTAAACGCCCTCATTTCTTGTAAGCGGGTGCAAAGATAAGAAGATTTTTTGAGAACGCAGCATGTTTTGCCAAAAAACTTTCGAATTTTAACCTCTATTCACACTTCAACCCAATAAATGCTCGATATCACCCTGTGGAAGGATGCAAAGTATGGCTTTCCCATCGGGTGCATAGTTCACATTTGAGCACGAGAAAAGTTCGTTGATAATACTCTCCATCTCGTCGTTATTAAGAATTTGACCATAAGGAATGGCGGCACTCTGAGCCAACTTTAGAGCCAATGCTGAACGAATAGATGATAATGAGTCGGACGTACCAGCTGATGAAACCATCTCTAGAAGCAGCGACTGAGGATTAATGCCATTAATACCGGCAGGCACTCCATTTACAGCGTAGGTATTACCACCAAGATCACTAAGATCGAAACCTAGCGAGGCTAACTCTGGTAACAACTGTTGCATAGTTACAGCCTCAGACGGTGAGAACTGAACTGTTTCGGGGAATAATAGTGTCTGCGTGCTAAGTGTGCGTTCCCCCTGCTGACTGACGTAACGATCGTATAGCACACGCACGCTAGCGCGGTGCTGGTCGATAATCATAAGCCCGGACTTTACTGCAGTCATCAGGTACTTACCCTTATACTGATAGTGTGCAGGCGACTTTTCAGAGAGAATCTCGGTGGCCGACTGTGGTTCGATAATATTATCATCATCGAAGAACGACTGTTGCTGTACAGACTCCTCGCTGGTAATACCCTGCTCTACCCCCTCATATAATGTTTCCCACTGGTTGGCAGGGGCATGACTCTGCTTGAATGGATTATAATCGGGATTATAATTTACACGGGGAGCTGCTGTGTAGTTGCTTTCGTGCGAGGTATCAAACACGGGGATATCAGGCTGTCCCTGGGTATCAAAATCAATTGAAGGCACTTCACAGTACTTACCTATACCATCGCGCACGGCAGCAGAAAGAATCTGCCAGATAGCCTGTTCATTCTCAAACTTTATCTCGGTTTTAGTAGGATGGATATTCACATCTATCTCACTTGGTTCAACCTCTATAAACAGGAAATATGGCACAGCCATACCTTCGGGCACCAATCGATCGTATGCCTTCATCACAGCCTTATGAAAGTAGGCATGCTTCATGAATCGACCATTGACGAAGAAATAGTCGCAACCGCTCTTTTTTCGGGCAGACTCGGGTTTTCCAACAAAACCAGATACCTTACACATAGCAGTCTGTACGTCAACAGGTACAAGATCCTGACTATATTGCTTACCAAAAACGTCGGCAATACGCTGACGGGTGGTGCCTGCACGCAGGTTCAACAACTCTACCCCATTGTGGTGCAACGTGAAGTGGATGTTAGGGTAAACTAGCACAATGCGCTCGAAGGCAGTGAGGATATTATTAAGTTCGGTGGCGTTGGTCTTGAGGAACTTGCGACGGGCAGGAACATTAAAGAAGAGGTTATCTATCTTGAAGTTGCTACCAACAGGGCATGATACGGGTTCCTGACCAGTAACACGCGACCCCGCAAGAGTAATCTTTGTACCAATCTCATCTTCGGCAGTGCGAGTCTGCAACTCAACTTGAGCTACAGCAGCTATTGATGCAAGCGCCTCACCGCGGAATCCCATTGTACGGAGGGCAAACAAGTCGCCTGCCTGCGAAATCTTAGACGTGGCATGACGTTCGAACGCCAATCGGGCATCGGTCTCGCTCATTCCTTTACCATCGTCAATAACTTGGATTGAGGTTCGTCCGGCATCAACTACAATCACATGAATTTTAGTTGCACCTGCATCAACAGAATTCTCGACCAGCTCCTTGATAACCGAAGCAGGACGCTGTATTACCTCACCAGCTGCTATCTGGTTGGCAACACTATCGGGGAGAAGATGGATTATATCACTCATTTCTTTTCGCGCCAATTAAAAATATCGTAGCGATCAGTTGGTCGCACGTAGTTATACCAGGCAAATCCAGGCAAGAACTTGCGCTCAGCAGGTATCTGGTTGAGCGGATACATGGTGCCGCTGCTCTTTGGGGTCCAAACCTTTTGAAGTTTACGATCCTTAAGATACATACGGAGCTCGGATGTTTCCTGATAGTTATATATAATAGGTACACTGTCGCCCTCCTCGAAGAAATATCCTATCAACACATTTCCCTTGGCACGTGTCTCGTGAATATTACCATCAACAAAGAAGGCAAACATCTCCTTGGATGATACCTGGTTAAACTTAGTAGTATCGCTTCGAAGCTGCTGTATAGAGAAGCAGTTGTCGATGACGTTTGCATGGTCGATAAGCGAATCCTTCATAAACACCTCGATGCGATCACCCAACAACTGCTGATTATTGTTCCACACAATAGGATCGTGGTAGAGCGTTAGGCACGAATCGAGAGAATTGTAGATGAGTGAGTCGCACACAGCTTGTATATCAGTGCGATACGCACGCACATGATGAAAACCGAATATCTTACGATAAACAGAATCGGTCTCGATATTATACGTTACCATCTTCAGGGTGTCGGCATGGATAAACAGCGAGTCACCCTGCGAATAATCGATAGCCACAGCACTGTCAGTACACAGCGCAAAACCGGTGTTTTCCCAGTATTCACCGTAGTTGCCGGTAAGCTTGTTCTTGTTTACCGAGTCGACATATATCACGTTGCGGAAGGCCTGACTGAAACCTTCCTTACTGTCGTAATAAACGCTGTCGCCTACCATCATCTTACCCTTGTTGGAAAGCACCGAACGATCCGTCAATCTGGCACGCTCATTCTTAGTATCGTAGTATCCCATCTCAGAGTAGATATGGCTATCACCTGAGGTAATGTTTGACGGGCCTACGATATGTGCCATAGATAAACGGGTGTCGTAATACAGAGTATCGGTGGTGAGGAAGAACTTGGGGCTCTTCATCTTAACATCGTAATTGAACACCGACATCTTGGACTTTGTGTTGTACTCGCCCCAGTCTGAAGTGAGCGTAGTCTTTCCATCGACCATCTTTCCGCCCTCGAAGAAGTAGGCATTATCATATAAACGGTCGAAGTCGAGACTATCAGTATAAAGAGTGGTCTTCTTGTGCTTCAGTACCACGTTATAACGGGCACGAGCCATCTGCTCGTTACCATCGTAATAGGCGTAATCGCTGAGTAGTGAGAGGGTGTCGCCCTGGTACATCTTTACATGTCCGAAAGCCTCGAACGAGTTGCTCGCCTCATAGAAATAGGCGCTATCGCAATACAGTCGGGCTCCCTGATGGGTAAAGTGTACCTTACCGTTGAGTATGGTGGCATCGGCATTCTTAGTCTGATCGAAGTGTAACACGTCGGCATGCACCAGATATACACGTGTATCTGGCGTTTTCTTTGCCGTCTTTCGTGCAGCAGGACGACGACGCTGCTGCTTTTGTGCGAAAGCAGACACCATACCCAAAGTCAGGGTCAACAGCAATAGGGTAATAAAATACTTCCTGTTTTTCACCTTCTTACCTTTCCACCCTTATTTTGTCCATCCTTCGAATTCGAACTTGCAATCCTTGTATTCTTCGCCAAGACGGGTATAAGTGGTCTTAATCTTATCGACTACCCACTGGTGGATACGCTCCTCACGACGCTTGTTGAGAACCACATCCTTAAGGATTTGGAAATCCTCAGTGACGGTGGCACGATGACCATCGATACGGTTCTTGAGCTTAGCGATGACACAAACGGTCTTACCACGCTGGTTTATCATCTGGAATGCTCTGGAAATCTCTCCAACCTTCAGTGTATCAACAGCCTTAGCTATCTCTGGCGGCAGGTCCTGCATGCGGAACTTGGACGAAGTCTTACCTGTCTTCATCATATCAGTAGAAAGCAGACCTTTGGCATTACGTGTATCCTTATCGTCAGAGATGAGCGACGCAGCATCCTCGAAAGTAAACTTCTCTGCACGCAGGTCGGCTGCGATAGAGTCTAGACGACTGATGGTCTTCTCAACAGCCTCGTCAGATACTACAGGTTTGCGGAGGATATGACGAACGTTAACCTTGTCGCCACGTTTTTCGATTAGCTGAATGATATGGAAACCAAACTCAGACTCAACAATTTTTGAAACCTTCTTTGGGTCGGTAAGGTTGAAGGCCACCTGGGCAAATGCTGGATCTAGAGTACCCCTACCCATCAGTCCGAGTTCACCACCACGACGTGCAGAACCGGGATCTTCAGAATAGAGCTGCGCAAGAGTCTGGAATCGGGTCTCACCCTTATTCACGCGTTCTGTATAGTTACGCAATTCCTCCTTAACACGATTAATTTCCTCTATTTCAATCTTGGGAGTGAGCTGTACTATCTGCACCTCAACCTCGGTGGGTACGAATGGCAGACTATCTTGGGGCAAAGCATTGAAATAGCGACGAACCTCAGCTGGTGTAACAGAAATATCCTCAACAAGTTTCTGGCGCATCTTCTGTACCATCTGACGATCCTTCATCTCCTCGCGCAGGTCGGCACGAATCTGATTCAGGTTCTGATGCTTATACTCCTCAAGACGCTCACGCGAACCGTCGACCATTTCGAGCCAGTAGGATATCTGCTGTTCAACCTCCTGCGAAACATCAGCATCGGTAACTTCAATACTATCAATCTGAGCCTGATGCTTAAACAACTTCTGAACGGCTATCTGCTCGGGGATGGTGCAGTCGGGATTGCCACTCCACTTAACTCCCTCGATGGCAGCCTGCATTCGCATGTTCTCTACATCGGAACGCAGGATGGCGTCGTCTCCGACAACCCATACCACCTCATCGATAACAGTACCGATAGAATCCTTCTTATCAGCTAAAGACACAAGAGGAAAGGCAAGAAACGCAAGGGTCAAAACTTTCTTTACAATACTCATAGATGTTTATTTACTGTTTTCAATACTTCTTTGTTTACTTCTACCTGATAGCGACGGCGCAAGTCGGTCACCCACTCCTGTTCCAGATAGTCCTGAAGGTCTTCAACCACCTGTGGGCGCACGTCATTGTAGTCATCTGGACGCTTTACCTTCTTGCCAAATACGGCATCGATAGGATAATCAGGATTAGACTTGGTCGTAACAGTCTGCTTGAAAACCATCCTGTCGACAGTAGCATTATCGCCTGGTTTGAATATACCTTTCTCAACACGTATGCGTATGATAGAATCGGGATTGAATGTAGTGCGAAGAGCCTCGGTCCACTTGTCAAAAGGCAATTTCTTCACGCAATTCTTCACTGCTTTAACATCCTGATTGGTCTTTACGTGATAGGCAATGCCTTTATAGCGTGGTTCCTTCCAAGCATAGTTCTTCTTGTGAGTGTCAAACCATGCCTTAAGCGCAGCCTCATCTGTCGAAGCCTTATTCCACACCTCACGGGTGCTAATCTCGTACAGGAGCAGGCCATCATGGTATTCCTTGAACAGATACTTCATCTCCGAATTAGCGTTAGCAAGCGAATCTGCCTGCTGTTGCATCACCTGCTCCGCACTGAGTTCGCCAGCCGACTCTGTTACTTTTTGACGTATCTTCATATCAGCTATATCATTGCGTATGCCACGACGTTCGAGTGATGCTACAATTGTAGCCTTGAGTGAATCGAATGGTTCGAGCTGTTTACGCTCCTTCATCAGTATTATATGATAGCCAACTGGACTAAGGAACGGCTTACTCATCTGACCTGGGGTAAGCGAATATGCCACATCCTCAAATTCCTTGAGTGTCTGCGAAGGGGCTATCCAAGGCAGTTCGCCACCACGAACAGCAGAACCGACATCCTCGGAAACCTTCTTAGCCATCTCGGCAAAATCGGCTCCACCCTCTAATGCACGATATACAGAATCTATGCGCTGCTTGATACTTTCCTGCTGCTGGGCAGTAGCCTTTGTAGACAACCTAAGCAAGATATGTGCAGGACGAATCAAGCCCTTAGAGCCAATCATTTCCTTGGTGCGGTCATACATCTGGTGGGCTTCAATCAGCACGTCGGAATCGGTAACCATTGTGGGACGCACCTGTTGGTCACGATACATCTGATATTCCTGACGGAACGACGATAGCGTATCGAGTTTTGCATCAAGAGCAGCAGCCACCTTAAGTTTGTAGTTAACAAACAAGGTGACGTACTCATCAACCGACAACTTGTCAATTACCCCTTCGCCATTGTTCTTATTGAAAGAGTATTCAAACTCAGAACGTGGCACGGCAACACCGTTGATAGTCATCACTGTCGGATCGGATGACTGCGCCAATGTTTGCTGCGAAGTTATCGCAGCAAACAGGGAAAGGGCTATGGTGAACTTTCTCATTGTTAATCGTTAGGACGGCTGTAGTTTGGTGCCTCACTTGTAATAGTAATATCGTGCGGATGGCTCTCATTTACACCAGCATTGGTAATGCGGGTGAACTTTGCATCATGAAGTTTCTCGATGGTTGGGGCACCACAGTATCCCATACCAGAGCGCAGACCACCTACCATCTGGTAGATAACCTCCTGAACGGTTCCTTTGTAAGGTACACGTCCAGCGATGCCCTCAGGAACGAGTTTCTTCACCTCCTTAGTGTCGGCTTGGAAATAACGGTCCTTAGAACCATGCTCCATAGCCTCGAGCGAGCCCATACCTCGGTAGCTCTTAAACTTACGACCATTGTAGATAATGGTATCGCCAGGACTCTCCTCGGTACCAGCTACGAGAGATCCGATCATTACACTGCTACCACCAGCAGCAAGTGCTTTAACAATATCGCCAGAATAACGCAGACCACCATCGGCAATCAGGGGTACATCGGTACCTTTAAGTGCACTGTAAACATCGTAAACTGCACTGAGCTGCGGAACGCCTACACCAGCAACCACACGTGTGGTACAGATACTACCTGGACCGATTCCAACCTTAACGGCATCGGCACCATTATCAACCAACATCTTAGCTGCAGCTCCGGTTGCGATATTACCTACCACGATGTCAATATTTGGGAAAGAAGCTTTGGCTTCACGAAGCTTCTCGATTACGCTTTTAGAATGTCCGTGAGCTGTATCTATTACGATAGCATCAACACCGGCATTAACCAAAGCCTGCATACGGTCGAGTGTATCAACAGTTACACCCACACCAGCGGCAACACGCAGACGTCCCTTATCATCCTTGCAAGCCATTGGCTTATCCTTAGCCTTGGTGATATCCTTATATGTGATAAGGCCGATAAGACGATTATCTTTATCTACTACAGGCAACTTCTCGATCTTGTTCTCCTGCAGGATCTGTGCAGCTGCGATAAGATCGGTCTGCTGATGTGTGGTTACGAGGTTTTCCTTCGACATGATCTCCTCAACGGGGCGATCCAGACGACGCTCGAAACGAAGGTCACGATTGGTAACGATACCCACCAGACACTTGTCATCGTCGACTACGGGAATACCACCAATATGATACTCCGACATAATATCAAGAGCCTGAGCCACAGTACTGCCTAGAGGGATGGTAATAGGATCGTATATCATACCGTTCTCGGCACGCTTTACTATAGCAACCTCACGAGCCTGGTTGTCGATTGACATATTCTTATGAATAACACCGATACCACCTTCGCGAGCGATAGCAATAGCCATCTGACTCTCGGTAACGGTATCCATAGCTGCTGTCACAAATGGAACATTCAGTTCGATATGACGCGAAAAGCGGGTTTTTAACTCTACCGTTTTCGGCAGCACTTCTGAATAAGCAGGAATCAACAGGACGTCGTCGAATGTAAGGCCGTCCATCACAATCTTGTCTGTAATAAATGAAGCCATAATTATATCTTTTGTTATTTTTACCTTTACTATTTTTATACCTTTTAGTTGGCCATTTCTGAAATAAACTTGATACGTACTAGGCGGATCTCATCTTCCGAATAGTCTTCACCGAGTTCCTCTTCGGCAACACTCAGCCTGTCGGTCTCTGACTCCGCAAAGTAATCGTAGATATCATCGATATGATCTTCGTCCATAACCTCTTCGAGGAAGTAGTCGATATCTAGTTTTGTACCGCTGTATACGATAGCCTCAACCTCATCGAGTAGTTCCTCGAACTCGATACCCTGTGCATCAGCGATATCGTCGAGTGCTATCTGACGGTCAATGCTCTGTATAATCTTAACCTTAAGCATCGACTTCTTTGCTACTGTACGCACGCGCATATCAACATTGCGCTCAATCTCGTTCTCCTCACAGTAAGCCTTGATAAGATCTACAAATTCCTGGGCATAGGGCTGCTTTACCTTACCCTCGCCCACTCCCTGGATACACTTTAGTTCCTCGAGAGTGATAGGATAGTCGGTAGCCATCTGGTCAATCGACACATCCTGGAAGATGACGTATGGTGGTCGTCCCAACTGCTTCGACACCTTCTTTCGCAAGTCGCGCAGCATTGAGGTGAGCACTGGGTCGAGAGAACTTACTCCTCCCTCGGCATCACCAGCCTCGTAGTCTTCACTAAACTCAGCATCCTTCACAATCATAAACGACGTAGGTGCCTTAAGGAACTTCTTTCCTGCCGAAGTCAACTTTAAAAGTCCGTAGTTCTCAACTTCCTTCTTAAGGAAGCCCGCAATTAGGGCCTGACGAATAACTGGATTCCATATCTTTTCGTCATCATCGGCACCTGCACCAAACAGTTCCAATTTTTCATGACGGTGAGCAAGAATCTCCTCGGTCTCTTTGCCTGTGATAAAGTCGATGACATAGTCTGAACGGAAATTCTCCTTGATGGCTTGGATAGTCTTAAGCACTATAACCAACTGATCCTGAGCCTCAATCTTTGTCTTTGGATGCAGACAGTTGTCGCAGTTGCCACAATTGTCTTTCTCGTAGTTCTCGCCAAAGTAGTGCAACAACATCTTTCTACGACACACACAACTCTCAGCATAGGCAGCTGTCTCTACCAGCAACTGGCGACCAATATCCTGTTCGGCTACAGGTTTGCCCTCCATAAACTTATCGAGTTTCTGCAAGTCCTTATACGAGTAAAATGCCAGACATATTCCCTCACCGCCATCGCGACCAGCACGTCCGGTCTCCTGATAATATCCTTCGAGCGACTTGGGGATGTCGTAGTGTATAACAAATCGAACATCCGGTTTGTCAATGCCCATACCAAACGCAATAGTAGCCACAATCACATCGATGTTCTCCATCAGGAACTCATCCTGAGTGTTCGAACGTGTGTTGCTATCAAGTCCTGCATGGTATGCAGCAGCCTTGATACCGTTTACACGCAATATCTCAGCCAACTCCTCTACTTTTTTACGCGACAGACAATAGATAATACCACTCTTACCGGGATGTTTCTTGATAAACTTGATAATATCCTTGTCAACATCCTTTGTCTTAGGACGTACCTCATAGTACAGGTTCGGACGGTTAAACGAACTCTTGAACTCTGCGGCATCCACGATCCCAAGGTTCTTCTTAATATCCGTACGTACCTTATCTGTTGCTGTTGCCGTAAGCGCAATGATAGGCGCATTACCTATCTCATCTACTATAGGACGAATGCGACGGTACTCAGGGCGGAAGTCATGCCCCCACTCTGAGATACAATGTGCCTCGTCAATGGCGTAGAAAGAAATCTTAACCGACTTCAGAAATTCAACATTATCCTCCTTGGTCAGCGATTCGGGCGCTACATACAACAGTTTTGTGCGTCCGGCCATCACGTCTGATTTAACTTGGTCGATAGCAGCCTTGTTAAGTGAGGAGTTCAGATAGTGTGCAGTACCCTCAGTCTCGCTCAAGCTGGTAATAACATCCACCTGATTCTTCATCAGCGCAATCAGCGGTGATATCACAATGGCCGTACCCTCCATTAGTAGCGAGGGCAACTGGTAGCATAATGACTTACCACCACCAGTTGGCATAAGCACGAAGGTGTCATTACCATCCATCAGATTCTGGATAATACGTTCCTGATCGCCTTTGAATGTGTCGAATCCAAAGTACTTCTTCAGGGCTGCTGAAAGATTTAATTTTTCGCTCATAAAATATTAGTTAGTTAGGCTTCAAATTTCTGAAGATACGACTTTTCCAACTGCGCCTTCACATAGTCGGCTGTCACATTGAAAGTCTTAACCTTCTTAGTAGGCATATCGTACATTGCGTCCATCATCACACTCTCTACGATAGAGCGGAGCCCACGGGCACCAAGTTTGTACTCCACAGCCTTGTCAACTAGAGTATCTAGTGCATCCTTATCGAAGGTAAGCTCTACGCCGTCCATCTCGAAGAGTTTCTTGTACTGACGGATGATAGAGTTCTTCGGCTCTGTCAAGATTCTCTCCAATGCCTCACGATCCAGCGGATTAAGGTGAGTGAGCACTGGCAGACGACCGATAATCTCAGGAATCAGTCCGAACGACTTAAGGTCCTGAGGAACGATGTACTGCATCAAATCGTTCTTATCAATCTTTCTGACGTTTGTCACTGAGTTATATCCCACCACATGAGTATTCATGCGCTGGGCAATCTTGCGCTCGATGCCATCAAAGGCACCACCACAGATAAACAGTATGTTACGAGTATCCACATGGATGTAATCCTGATCAGGATGCTTGCGTCCGCCTTTAGGTGGAACATTCACGATGGTACCCTCTAATAATTTCAGCAATCCTTGCTGCACGCCCTCACCACTCACGTCGCGAGTGATTGATGGATTATCGCTCTTACGGGCTATCTTGTCGATTTCGTCAATAAATACGATTCCACGCTGTGCAGCCTCTACATTAAAGTCGGCCACCTGCAATAGTCTGCTCAGGATACTCTCAACATCCTCACCCACATATCCAGCCTCGGTAAACACCGTGGCGTCAACTATTGTGAAGGGAACATCGAGCAACTTAGCGATGGTACGTGCCAACAGAGTCTTACCAGTTCCGGTGCTGCCTACCATGATAATATTACTCTTCTCAATCTCCACGCCGTCATCATCTACGGGCTGGTTCAGTCGCTTATAGTGGTTATACACAGCCACCGACAGATAACGCTTTGCATCATCCTGACCTATCACGTACTGGTCCAAATATTCCTTTATCTCCTTTGGTTTGGGAACCTTAAGGGCAGCAGACTTCTTAGTATTCTTAGCAGTCCTCTTTGGTTTTTCCTTTAAGTTATCCTGTACAATCTGGTAAGCCTGACACGCACAGTCATCACAGATCTGACCGTTCAGACCGTTTATAAGCAGTCTTACCTCATTATCACTTCTTCCACAAAAACTACAAACGTTCTTCATCTAGATCCTTTTCGCTAATTCAGTTTCTCACTTTTTTATTTTTTTCTAGTGAGTACTTCATCAATCATACCATAGGCCTTGGCCTCTTCAGCTGTCATCCAGTAGTTACGGTCAGAGTCAGCATATACCTTATCATAAGGTGTGTGCGAATGCTCCGATATGATAGTATATAACTCTTTTTTGAACTTAAGAATCTCCTTTGCCTCAATCTCGATATCCGAAGCCTGTCCCTGTACACCACCTAGAGGCTGATGAATCATCACACGACTGTGTGGAAGAGCCGAGCGCTTTCCCTCGGCACCGGCTACGAGCAACACAGCTCCCATCGAGGCTGCCATACCAGTGCAGATGGTAGCCACGTCGCTGGTGATAAACTGCATGGTATCATAGATACCAAGTCCTGCGGTTACACTTCCGCCAGGCGAGTTGATGTATATCGATATGTCCTTACCAGGATCGGTTGAATCGAGAAACAGCAACTGAGCCTGCAGTGTATTGGCCGTATAATCATCAATCTGCGTACCAAGAAAAATGATACGATCCATCATCAAACGTGAAAAGACATCCATCTGAGTAACATTCAACTGTCGCTCCTCAAGGATATACGGGTTCAAATACTGATTCTGGGCTTTCATCACGTCATCAAGCACCAGACCGTTCATTCCTAAATGCTGTGTAGCATATTTCCTGAAGTCATCGACCTTCCTCATCTTGCGTTTGGGACACAAAGATAATACAAAAAGTCGATAACCCTCGTATTTTAGGGGTTATTTTTTCCTAAAAAAGCTTATTTTTGCTGCATAAGCTTATTAAACTCCTCAAATGTGACCTCTTTTTGATTCAATTTAACTACATTTTTGAGGACTTCGGTAAGCTTCATGTCAACAGCGCGGTCAACATAGTTGTCAACATTTTCGCGCTTTTTAAGCTGCTCGTTGGCATAGTTCTCTAGTACATCATCGGGCACATTGCTCATACCGTACTGTGCAAACTGTGCACGGACAGCCTCCTTGGCAACAGCCTTCAAGTCAGCCTCCTCTACCTTAATATTATTAGCAGCTACGATTTGCTCCTTTATCAGATGCCATGCCAGTTCCTTGATGCTACCCTCGAAGTTCTTCTCTACGTATTCAGCACCCTTATCCTGGTTATTCTGCAACATAACGCGCTTCAGCAGAGCCTCTGGGAACTCAAGCTTACCTACCTTCTTCTCCAAGTGCTCACGAACATCGAGCATGAACTTGTAATCACTGTTCTGCTGCAACTGTGGGGCGATGCTCTCAGCGATCTTCTCGCGGAATGCCTTCTCATCGTTAACAGTACCCTCACCGAATACACGGTCGAAGAGAGCCTGATTAACCTCTGCAGGCTGGAAATGACGAATCTCAGTAATCTGGTAGCTGAAGTCAGAGTTCAGATTAGCGACATCCTCCTTCTTAACCTTCAGCAGAGCTGCTACCTCAGCATCATTGTCGGGATAAGCCTTCTTGGGGTTGAATGTAATGATATCACCGGGCTTAGCACCATCAAAAAGTTTCTTCTGGTCCTCAGCCTTAATGTATGCAGGCATTACCATACCGCCTTCGGTTACGATACCGCCTTCCTTAGTATTTCCGTTCTCGTCGAGCTCGCGGAAATCACCAGTGATAGTGTCGTTGCCACTGAACACCTCAGCCTTAACAAACTCACCTGCCTGTGATTGATACATCTGTACCTGGTCGTCGAGCATCTTATCGTCCTTCTCAAAGTCCTGAGGAACCTGCTTCTCCTGATTTGGGAGGGGCTCACCCAGCATCTGAATCTTGTTCTCGCGAACATACTCATACAACTTCTCGCTCAGCAGTTTGTTAACCTCATCAACCTTAACTGCTGTGCCATACTGTTTCTTAATCATTCCCATTGGAACCATACCTGGACGGAATCCGGGAACCTGTGCCTTCTTACGATAATTCTTCAGTTGCTTCTCTACCGCATCCTGATAGTCTGCCTTCTCAATGGTCATAGTAAGCAGACCATTGATCTTGTCGGCGCATTCAAACGAAATTTTCATCTTCTTATGTACTTATTTATAATATATTCAAATATTGGGGTGCAAAAGTACAAAAAAACGGCGTAACCAACGTCGTTTTTTCATTTTTTAACTTTTTTGCGCTTGTTCTTTTGCATTTCTCTCCATCTCTAGTTGCTGAAAATTCTTCTTCCTTAGCTCAAACGATTCAGTAAGATATTTTTCGCGCACCACCTTGTTGGCGGCCAGTTCCTCAGGCGTTCCCTGAAATAGTATCTTTCCTTCGAATAGCAGATAAGCACGGTCAGTAATGGCCAACGTTTCGTCTACGTTGTGATCGGTAATCAGGATTCCAATATTCAGATACTTTAGTTTGTACACTATCTGCTGAATATCCTCCACAGCGATAGGGTCGACTCCTGCAAACGGTTCATCGAGCATGATGAACTTTGGTTCGATAGCCAGACAGCGAGCTATCTCAGTTCTACGGCGCTCGCCTCCAGACAATCGGTCACCAAGATTCTTGCGCACCTTCTCCAATCGGAATTCACGTATCAGTTCCTCAAGCTTGTTCAATTGATAGTCACGGGGTTTACCTGTCATCTCAAGTACCGAGAGGATATTATCCTCAACACTCATCTTTCGGAAAACGCTTGCCTCCTGTGCCAGATATCCGATTCCGGCACGAGCACGCTTGTACACAGGGAATTTAGTAACGTCCTCTTCACCCAAATAGATATGTCCGCCGTTGGGAACAATCAGTCCTGTAGTCATATAGAACGATGTGGTCTTACCTGCGCCATTAGGTCCCAGCAATCCCACAATTTCTCCCTGCTTCACATCGAAGCTCACATCATTGACCACCGTACGCTTACCATAACGCTTCACGAGGCCCTCTGTCCGTAGTACTATACGTTCTTCTTCCATAATCGGGTGCAAAGGTACGAAAAATAAGGCATGGATTACACGGATTAACACAGATTAATAATAAAATTCTAAAAAATTCTGCGTAATCAGTGCAATCCGTGCCAAAAAATAACTACCTTTGCACACGAAATATTAGTTATTAGCAATGTTAATAAATAAATGGCTGACCACCTTTGGTCGTTATTTGATGCTTATGGGCCGCGTGTTTTCACGCCCCGAGCGCATGAGGATGTTCCTAAAGCAGTACGTCACTGAGATGACACAGCTTGGCATCAACTCTATCGGCATAGTACTCATCATTTCGTTCTTCATCGGAGCTGTCATCTGCATTCAGATGAAGCTTAATATTCAAAGTCCGTGGATGCCGAGATGGGTGGCTGGATACACCACGCGTGAGATCTTGTTGCTAGAGTTCTCAAGTTCCATCATGTGCTTGATTTTGGCAGGAAAGGTCGGATCGAACATCGCATCAGAACTTGGCACGATGCGTGTAACCCAACAGATTGACGCGCTTGAAATCATGGGAATAAACTCTGCATGCTATCTTATCCTACCCAAAATCATTGGTATGCTCACCATCATGCCATTCCTAGTCATATTCTCATCGGCCACGGGTATCATCGGCGCTTATGGCACTGCCTATCTGGGACATATCATCGCACCCGACGACCTAACCCAAGGTCTACAGCATGCTTTCATACCCTGGTTTGTGTGGATGAGTATCATTAAGAGCCAGTTCTTTGCATTCATCATCTCGAGTGTACCTGCCTTCTGTGGATACACCGTCGAAGGTGGTAGTGTCAACGTGGGCAAGGCATCTACCGATGCCGTTGTTACCTCGAGCATACTCATCCTTTTCTCAGATGTTTTCCTAACCCAACTACTATCATGATTGAAATCAAGCACCTACATAAAAGTTTTGACGACAGAGAAGTCCTTAAGGATATCAATACAGTATTCGAAGACGGAAAGACCAACCTCATCATCGGACGAAGCGGTTCGGGCAAAACCGTACTCATGAAAAATCTTGTCGGACTATTCGAGCCCACAAAAGGAGAAATACTTTACGACGGTCGCAACTTCGTGAGCCTTTCTAAACACGAAAAAGTAATGATGCGACGCGAGATGGGCATGATATTCCAGAGCGCAGCGCTCTTTGACTCGATGACAGTATTAGAAAATGTAATGTTCCCACTCGACATGTTCTCAACAATGAATCTTCGCGAGCGAATCCATCGAGCAAAAGAGTGTCTTGACCGTGTAAATCTAGGCGGTGCCGACGAAAAATTCCCTGGTGAGATTTCAGGAGGAATGCAGAAGCGTGTAGCCATTGCTCGCGCTATAGCGCTTAATCCGAAATATCTTTTCTGCGACGAGCCAAACTCAGGCCTAGACCCCAAAACATCACTAATCATCGATGATTTATTGCACTCTATCACTCAGGAGTACAACATGACTACAATCATCAACACTCACGACATGAACTCCGTAATGGGAATCGGTGAAAATATCATTTTTATTTACGAAGGGGCTAAAGAGTGGCAAGGAAACAGCAGTCAGGTCATGGGATCTACCAACGAACGACTCACCGACTTCATATTTGCCAGCGATCTTCTGAAGAATATGCGCAAAATTGTTATGGACAACGGACTAACTTTGTAGCAAAAACAAGATTTTACATTATTATTAAATAAAAATTTCTTAAATTCTTGTTTGATTCAGTTTTTTTATATACTTTTGCACCATAGTTTAAACAGTTAAACCAAGATTGAATATTCAATATGAACATGAAAAAAGAAATTAAGATCAAGAACCAGGTTGGTGAACTTGAGAAAGTTAACGCCTTCATCGAAGAGATTGGTGAAGAGTTGCAACTTGACATGGAACTCTTGATGAATTTGAATCTGGTTATGGAGGAGATGGTTTCCAACGTCATCTTCTACGCTTACCCAGAGGGGAAAACTGCTGACATCGAGCTTTCGGCTGAGTGTAACGGCCGAGAACTGACTTTCGTACTTAGCGACAAGGGACGCGAGTTCGACCCTACACTAAAGGAGGATGCTGATACCGATGTTGATCCTATGGAGCGTGAGATTGGTGGCTTAGGCATCTACATCGTTAAGAACATTATGAATGAAGTAACCTACCAGCGTCTGGAAGGCAAAAACCTGCTCACTATGAAAAAGGATTTGGATGATTAACATTAAAAATTTAGATTTCACAATATTATGACACAGATTATCAAAGAAGGTGGAAAGACCATTATTAAGACAGGTTCTAGAATCGACACTATGAATGCCAACCAGTTTGAGCAGGACATACAGCCCGCTCTTTGCGACGGTGGTGTCGACCTGGAGATGGACTGCTCAGAGCTTACATATATGGCAAGTTCTGGTCTGCGTATCATCCAGAAGACCATGCGTACCGTGACACAGCTTAAGGGCCAGTTTAAGATTACAAACGTATCGCCCGAGATTTACAAGATTCTTGCAATGACCGGCTTCACAAAGTTCATGAAAGTAGAACAGAAAAAAGCATAACACATCATGATCTGGGTTGTTGTCATACTTATCATAGCACTCCTGGCCGTATGTATTATCCTTCAGACGAAGGTTAAGCACATTCGTGAACAGGAAACAGAAAGCAAGCAGTTACTCGACGACTATCAGAAGCGCGTCAACGAAATGGAGAAGCTTCTGAGCGACTATCGTTCACTCGAACAGAATTTCGACAACGTAGGTCAAGGTTACGAAGAGGCACTGATGGCTTTTGACAAGATGGAAGAGGAGAAGCAGAAAGTGCTCAGGGTAAAGGAGACTCTTGAGAAGCAGTCATCAGAAATTATGGCTGCTAAGCAACAGTTAGAGCAGACCCTGCTTAAGAAGAAAGGCATGATCGAGAAATATGCTGAGGGCATTAAGCAGAAGCTCGATTATACTCATCCCAATTCCGGCAACATCGCCTTGTTGGCAGACAGTATTCTAAACGTGGCCGAAATAGAGATGGAACAGCCCATCCAGTGCGATGATAACGTGATGGCACAGGACATCGCTGCGCTGGCTATCCAAGAATCTGGCATCAGTAATTTCCAGAAAGTAAACTTCAAGTGCCAGATGGTAGAGGAAGCTCAGGCCACCATGGTGTTTACTAGCACCAAGCACGCCGTTCGAGCTCTTGTTGCGTTGCTCGATAATGCAATGAAGTTTACGGCTCAGGGCGAGATTATTCTGCTCATAAACATCGAAGGAGCCAATTTGGAATTCTGCGTTGAGGATAGTGGCACAGGCGTACTCTCTGAATTTGCTGAGAAGATTTTTGAGCCATACGTTAAACTTAACGATTTCTTTGAAGGAGACGGCGTCGGACTTACGGTTGCACGTAGCATTGCACGCCGCTTGGGTGGTGACATTCGTCTCGATACAGAGTATCGTGGTGGTTCACGTTTTGTATTCTCACTCCCCATCTGATAAAATTTTAGGCCCCTCTACAATTGTGCGGAGGGGCTTATTGTATATATATAATAAGGTATAAACTAAATATTCCCCATCTAAACCCATATGAATCTCCGCTATTTAGCTCTCCCACTATTATTAATCCTATCCACAGCCGCAGCACAGACTGACGAGACTGCCAAATTGCGTAAAGCACTTCCCACACTGAAGGGACAACAGTTGATTGACGCATACGGTAAACTTTATATGCTCAGCCTTGAGACAGATGATATCGACTACCAGCTAAAGTGCGTCAACGATTATATAGCAGAAACTCATCGCCAAAGGGATAGACAAGAAGAAGGAGATGCAAGAGTGGAGAAAATGACATTCTTTTATAATAACGACTTTAACGATTCTATATACGAACAAGTACCACAAACACTTAAGTATCTAGAATCAACAGAACAATGGAAAAACTATTACGAGACATGGTCTCTACTCATTAATACTTACAATTTCTCTGGCAAGACAATCCTTGGAATGGACGAGGCCAAGAAAATGCTTGCTGATGCCGAACAAAGGAAAAATGACTTCGGAACCAGTATGGGACACTACTCTTTAGGAATTGTCTACGCCATGATGCATAACCATGAAGAGGCTGCAAATGCATATCAGAAATGTATAGAAATCATGAGCAGAATGAATCCTAAACCACTTTGGTTGGCTGCTGCGTTCTCATACTATAGCGAAGTGCTCGACCTTCTCAAACGCTACGACACAATGAATGCCTTAAACAAGCAATGGCGTCAATTCCTACAGGAATACTATAATTACGGAAAGAAAGACAATGCTGGTCAAACCAAAAATCAATGGGGCTACTACTACCTCTCACGCGCACAGGTCGAATTGGGACTAGGGCATTATGCCGAAGCCTCAAAAATGCTCGACGAAGTAAAGAAAAACACTGCCTACGAGGGCAGCAATCTCAGCAACCTATGGATGTTCTTCCAAGCTGAGCTCTTTAAGCAACAAGAACTTTATGATAAAGCCCTTTCGCTTAACGAACTCCGGCTACAACAGTTCGACGAAGAAAGCGACCCTTCTGAGGTGATTCGCGTTCGCAAACAACGTGGTGAAATCTTTGAAAGTATGGGCCGCTACCGCGAGGCTGCTCAGATGTATCTCGACATCTATAATATTAGCGACTCTGTAAACACCAACGATACGAAAAACAAGTTGGCCGAAATGAGCACCAAGTTCCATGTCGACGAACTCAAGATGAAACAGGCAGAAGAACGCGCCAGGCAACAACGCCAAAGCATCATCATCATAGCCACCATCATTGTTTTGGCACTCAGCATCTTCATCTACTTCCGTCTGCGCTCAGCACGCCGACTCAAGATTGCCCACGAGAAACTAGAGACCACCCACCAAGAGTTGCTCACTGCCTACGACCAACTTGAGGAGACCACTATCGCCAAGGAGCGCATCGAAAGCGATTTGCGAATCGCCCGCAACATCCAGATGAGTATGGTGCCCAGCACATTCCCCGACCGTCCCGACCTCGATCTGTATGGTTCGATGACCCCAGCCAAGGAGGTTGGTGGCGACTTGTACAACTTCTTGATTCGCGACGATACACCTGATAAGCTATACTTTGCCCTTGGCGATGTTTCAGGCAAGGGCGTACCCGCATCATTGTTTATGGCTCAAGCCACACGCTTGTTCCGAACATTGGCAGCACAACAGATGATGCCTGCAGAAATTGCCACTCACATGAATGACGCACTGTCAGGCGAAGATAATGAACAGGGAATGTTTGTTACCATGTTCCTTGGCGTTGTCGATCTAACTACGGGTCACCTATTGTTCTGCAACGCCGGACACAACCCACCTATACTCGGCACAGAATTTATCGAAATGATACCTAACGCACCTATCGGTCTGTTCCCCGGCCTGGAATACGAAGGCGAGGAAATAGAAGATATCCGCGGGCGTCAGTTGTTTATCTATACCGACGGACTGAACGAGGCTGAGAACAACGAGAAAGATCAGTTTGGCGATGACCACCTGCTTGATATCATGGCGACTCACAATTTTGCTGACGCAAAGGAAACCATCGAGTATATGAAGTCTGAAGTTGAAAAGCATCGTGAAGGTGCCGAACCAAACGACGACCTCACAATGCTCTGTTTTACTGTGAAGGGATAACAACTAGGATACAACAAATCACTCAAGAGAAAGACATGCTCAAAATAGCGTTTTCTAGGGCAGGAAAACATCGTTTTCTGCGGCAGAAAACGATATTTTCTAAGCCAGGAAACAGAATATTCTCCGGTAGAAAACAATATTTCCTGCCGGAGAAAACGATTTTAAGTCCCATGAGCCGTATCTCCATCCACCACCTATCTACCACCACCCCGCAAACCCGCGTAAACACAGGCACTACAAACAGTTGGTGGTGGATTTGTAGACAAATTCAAAAAAACTAATTTTTATAATTACAAAGCACCATACCAACAATGATGAGTATGGAACCCAAAAGGAACCATATTGTAATGTTTTCGTCTAGCAGCCACCATGCAAACAGGATTGTGGTGATAGGGTTGAAATACACCCAGTTGGTTGCTACCACAGCACCAAGCTTACCTATCACCCAGTTCCACATCACATAGCACAGCATACAAGCTACCACACTTAGGAAAAGCAGATTAAATAAAACCACCGGACGAAGTAACACCTCTACAGAAGGGAATCCTGGCACTATCAGATAATATGGAAATATGGTCACAATGCCATAGAAAAACACCTTGCGTGTGATAAAAAACGTATCATATCGCTGTAGCACCTCCTTCATCATCAGAGAATAGAAAGCCCAACTAAGACAAGCGCCAAATGCCAACATATCGCCAAGTGGAGACAAATGCAATACAAATTGGCCGTTAAGCACAACCACAGCCATTCCCAGACAAGCTATCACAGAACCTAGAGCCATATTCTTAGTTACATGTTCCGACTTACGATATACAAGTTTAAACAGCAGCAAAGCGAATATCGGACAAGTGCAAACTATCAGCGAAGTATTGGTTGCGGTGGTGTATAGTAGTGAGGCGTTCTCTGTAAGAAAATATAGTGACCCGCCCGTTACACCTAGGAGTACCATTATAACCTCATCTCGAACAGAGTTCGACAGCCATTTCCCCCTTTGTCCAGCAACCCAAGTTACAATCTCCATAAGCACATAGGCAAATATGAATCGCAAAGTGAAGATTTGTGCTGGAGAGAGTCCATTTTGCAGCAGTATTTTTGTAAATACAAAAGTACTCCCCCAAATAGCCACAGTCAAGAGGGCTACAAAGTGATACCAAAATTCCCTTTTCATATTTTTGCGGCGGCAAAGTTACGAATAAGTGAGCAAAAAACCAAATTAAAATGAGTAAAAAACATAATAAAAACCTGTTTTTATTTGGAACTTATCGATAAAATTCGTATATTTGCCACCGATTTAAGTACTTGAGTTTCAACCCCAAAAACAAATACCATCATGATAAATCGATTACTCAACCGTCTGTCATTAATCAGATTGTATCAGGTTCTAGTTCTTTCACTCCTGCTGCCTACCACGGTATGGGCTAATTATACCTATGGAGGCGAGACATTAACGTTCAACTATACGGGCGATTCCGGCCCCAACTATTACTATTCCGGCAGTGATAATAAAGAATGGAATGTTACAGCAGACGCATTTTATCAATCCAGTTCTTATTTGTATAGCGGTTTCAGTTATGTAAAACTTACATATGTAAAACCACTGGAAGGCTCTTTATTAGGTTTTACACTTGCAGGAAACATCAATAACATTGAAAATTATGTTAACCTTAAAGTCTACAGGCTAACTTCTTTAAATGCGACAGAGGGAACTTTAATCGGAAGTATTGCTATTAGTGGTACAGATGTCCCGAGTTATACATATACTGCAGAAGATGGTGTTTCTCAATCATTCAATAACGAGTACATACAATTAGCCCTTGAGCGTAGTAGTAGCGATAACAACCCCACTTTTCAGACAACACAAATAACTAATATCACCCTGACTTTTAGCGGGACAGATTACGGATTATCTATTGGAAATTACCGTGTAACAAGCAACAATGCAAATAATGTACTCGGTGATGGAACCGTATCATACGATGCCGAAGAAAACAAACTCACACTAAGCAACGCTACAATAAACGGCAATATCACTGCAGAAAATGACTTAGCAGTACGTTTCGTAGGTGATAACAGCATGCAACGTACTAGCGAAGACATGTTTATGTTTGCTGGTAACGGCAACAACACACTGACATTTGAAACAGACGAAGATAACCCTGGAGAATTGCGTATTATCGGATCAATTTCTAAAGATGATATTACACGCAACTGGGAAGAAGCCCCTTCTATTACAGAGGTAACCGCGGATGGAGAAGATGAAGGATGCGATTGGATGGTAGAATGTTTTGATAATTATACCAATTTAAAGCTTAATAAAAAGTACCCCATTTGGTTAGGCGGTCACCAAGTTACAGATGCTACCACCTTTTATAGCGGAGTTTCATACGACAGAGAGACGGCCGTTTTAACTTATGGTGGTTATTATGATTCTTATACAATTAAGAGTAGTCTTCCGAATCTAACAATTGTCATTGAGGGCGAAAATCAACGAATGCAGTCTATTTCATTCGAGCCTACTAGCAGCGTTCCTTCTGGTACACTCACCTTTGATATTGGGTATAATAGTAATGTAAGCTTGTCATTAAGCGACCCTGAAAGCGATGTTGGTGTTATTAGCGGTTTTTCACAAGTAATACTCACGAATCCACTAAAAGTAAGCAACCCTGAGAATTTCACAGAATGGACTAGTAGCATAAAAAATGCAACGATAGCAAGTGCACCATGTTATAACATCAATATAGCCGGCACCATCGTTTCGGAAGTAAACAAGGACGACGTGCTTGGCGACGGCAAAGTTTCCGTATCTGTTTCGAATGATGGTACAGGCGAGCAAACGTATACGGTGATACTGAATAATGCCACAATCACCCCAGAGCAAGAGGCGCCCGGTATTGATTATATGGGATCAAGTGATCTCACCATCAGACTGAAAGGCAATAACATAATCCAGGGTAATGAAGGTTGTGAAGCCATCCGGTATAATGGTGATAGCCCAACAACTCCTAATCTGTATTTCGTTAAGGACGGTAATCAACATTGTTCGCTCGAATTGATTGTTGGAGAGGGAGAGGATGAAATTAGCGGATTCCATACAAATTACGACGAGAACACCTTCTTTGTATACGCTGGAGATGGAAATGGAGCCAATACACATTCTACCATCTATAGTACCACCATTATGGGAGGAACAGGAAGTGCTGACGAGCCACACATCATTGCATCGGCTAACGACCTAAAGAAATTTATCGAATATTACAATGACGGCAGGTTGATGAGCAATGCCAACGTTAGACTCGAAGATGATATTAATTGTAATGGTGTAACTGGTTTTGTCCAGCTGGCGGACAATACCAATGCCACTTTCAGTGGGGTTTTCGATGGAAACAACAAGATCATCAGCAATCTTACACTTACTGGATCTGGCTTGTTCGGCTACATCGGAGGTGGTACAGTGAAAGACCTAACCTTAAGTAACTACCATCTGACAGGAACCGACTATGCTACAGGAGGTATAGTTGCCGAACTATCTGATGGTGCGACAATTTCTAATTGTACCATCACAAATAGCACCATAGCTTGCGCAGAAAGCCAATATAATCCCGAAGTAGGCGGAATCGCTGCCCGCATGTCGGGATCCACTATCACCAGCTGTATCATTGACAACGTCCAGGTCAAAGCAGAAACAACCTATACAGGTGGCTCTGGAGCATCTGGCAATGCAGGCGGAATAGTAGCCAGCGCATCAGGCGGTACTATCAGTTCGTGTATTGTAAGGAATGGTTCTAAAATCACTAACTTTTACACCGATGAAAATGCCACTTTGAAAGCAGGAGCCATAGTAGGAAGTTTATACGAAACCACCCTCACACAGAATAAGTACGATTACGATGTAACAGTAGAATACCTGAATGGAACAAACACAGATGATAAGATAATCAAGTCAGACTATACCCAGCGTGGTACTGGAGAAGAGAGAGTGATTTCTGACGTATCATATTATGATATCTTTGAAGATAACGGTGCCGTAATGGCAAACACTAAGACAGTATCTTTACCATCGAACTTAGGCGATAAAGGAGAGGTTGAAATAGAAGATGGTAATTATTATAAGAAGGATGGTGATAATTATCAAGTTGTAGTAGGCAAAAATGTTGTAGTAAGAGTAGGAGCATACGAACCTTATTCGATAGCTACGTTCATGGTCCCGAATACGAGCGAAACAACATTCCAAGAAATTGGAGATGGTTACAGGGAATATACTTTTGTAATGCCAGATGCCGATGTAACAATAGCAGTTAACTTTTCTATTAGCATTTCGAGTGAAGACTACGTAGCAACCATTGCCAGTGTAACCTATAATGGTGCATCGCAAGTACCTGCATCGGTTACACTCACTGCTCAGGATGGAGAAGAAATGGTTCTTACAAACTCTGCCGATAGCAACGACTTTACAATCAAGAGTTTCAAACTAAACAACGAGACAGTGACATCGCCCCTCGATGCTGGCACCTATACCGTCACCATCGAGGGTATAGGCAACTATACTGGAACCAAAGACGTAGAGTATATCATCAACAAGGCTAACTTCAGTGATTTAGATATTGCGACCATTGCCGATCAAACCTATACAGGCAATGAAATTAAGCCTGCTGTGAAAGTAACCTTCAACAATCATACCGTATCTGCCGAGGAATACGACTCTGTTTATACCGCCAACATCAATGCAGGAGAAGCTACGATTACACTGACATCGACAGGAAAAAACTTCGTAGCCGATGCCCAGAAGACTAAAAACTTCATCATCTCACCAAAAGCACTGACAGAGGCTACGATAACACTTTCAGAGACATCGTTCGCCTACGACGGCAGTGCAAAGAATCCTTCCGTTACTATTGGATTCGTTACAGAAACCTCTGGTACTGGTGGTAGCAGCATGATTACACTTACCGAGGACACTGATTATGAAGTAACATACAAGAAGGTGAATGGTGAAACAGAAGAGAGTATCGAGCCAAACCAGGTTATCAATTCAGGCACATATAAGGTTATCGCCACTGGTAAAGGCAACTACAGTGGAACGAAAGAGGCTGAGTTTACGATATCCAAAGGCACAATGGATGTTTCCGCTACCGGATACACTGGCACATACGACGGCGAGCCACACGGCATTACAGTCACTGCCCCAGAGGATGCCACTATCAAATATGGTACTAAGAAAGGGACATGCAATCTCAATGAGTCACCTACCTACACCGATGCAGGTACATACATGGTACACTATCAGGTTTCACAAAACAACTACAATACTATCGCCGACAGCGCTAAGGTTGAAATCTCAAAGGCAACTCCATCAATAACATTCGATGAGCAGAGTTACTCTGCTACTTACGGTGAAGCATTCACTGCACCTACACCTACAACAAGTCCTGAAGGATTGAATGTTACTGCTACAAGTTCATCGAATACACAGGTAGCTTCGATTTCCGACGGAGTTATCACAATCGCAGGCGTAGGTGAGACAACTATCACTGTCAGCTTTGCTGGCAACAACAACTACAACGCAACCACGGCAACCTACAAACTCAATGTTGCTGCAGGAACAACCACTGGCGTTACTGCTACCGGATACACTGGTACATACGACGGAAGGGCTCACGGAATAACTGTTACCGCCCCAGAGGATGCCACTATCAAATATGGCACCAAGAAAGGAACATACAATCTCAATGAGTCACCCACTTGATTGAGAGGACTAACTACACCACCATCGCAGATAGTGCAAAAGTCGAGATTAACAAGGCTACTCCATTGATCACGTTCGACAAGGAGAGCTACTCTGCTACTTACGGTGAAGCATTCACTGCACCTACACCTACTACAAGTCCTGAAGGATTGAATGTTACTGCTACAAGTTCATCGAATACACAGGTAGCTTCGATTTCCGACGGAGTTATCACAATCGAAGGCGTGGGTGAGACTACTATCACTGTCAGCTTTGCAGGCAATAATAACTATAACGCAACCACGGCAACCTACAAACTCAATGTTGCTGCTGGAACAACCACTGGCGTTACTGCTACCGGATACACTGGTACATACGACGGAAGGGCTCACGGAATAACTGTTACCGCCCCAGAGGATGCCACTATTAAATATGGTACTAAGAAAGGAACATACAATCTAAATGAGTCTGAGTCACCCACTTACACCGATGCAGGTACATATTGGGCACACTACCAGATTGAGAGGACTAACTACACCACCATCGCAGATAGTGCAAAAGTTGAGATTAACAAGGCTACTACTGCGATTACATTCGATGAGCAGAGCTATACTGCTACATTCGGTGAGTCATTCACTGCACCGGTTGCCAAGACTGATCCTGAGGGACTGAATGTTACTGCTACAAGTTCTTCGAATACACAGGTAGCTTCGATTTCCGACGGAGTTATCACAATCGAAGGCGTGGGTGAGACTACGATTACCGTAAGCTTTGCCGGCAACAACAACTACGAGCCGGCAACTGCAACATATAATCTCAATGTTGCTGCAGGAACAATCACTGGTATTACTGCAATTGGATACACCGGTACATACGACGGCATAGGGCACGGTATCACGGTTACTGTTCCAGAAGAGGCTACCATCAAATATGGTACCAAGAAAGGTACATACAATCTAAATGAGTCGCCTACATATACCGATGCTGGTTCATACATGGTACACTATCAGGTTTCACAAGACAACTACAATACCATCACCGACAGTTTAAAGGTTGAGATTTCAAAGGCCAATATCAACCCGACTGTTACGCTCGAGGGATGGACCTATGGTGCTACAGCAAACACCCCGGAAGTGAAAGGCAATATTGGCAATGGAGAAGAGACATTCACATATAAGCCTGAAGGCGAAGAAACATTCACATCAGAAGTGCCAAAGGCTGTAGGAACACACACGTTGAAAGTAACTATTGCCGAAACAAACAACTACTATGGTGGCGAAGCTATTACGACATTTACAATAACAAAACGTACATTTGACTCCGAGAAGGACATCACATTTGCAGAGGGACAAACGTTTGCATCCTTCTACAGCACCGATGAAGAACTGGAACTCCCTGAAAGCGGAATTACAGCATATATGATTACGGGAATAGAAGGAAACACACTTATAACGCAGGCCATTAGCTATATACCTAAGGATACTCCGGTGCTGATAGAAAAGGCCGAGACATCTGTTGAACTCAAGAACCCGTCTGAGGTAGAAAACAATATGCTGCAATATGCAGCCGAAGATGTGACTGCCGACGGTACGCTATACATTCTTTACAATGGAGAATACGTCAAAGCCACAGGTATTATACCACAGGGAAAGTGCTATCTAAAAACAAGCACGCCATCAGGTTCGCGACGACTTATTATCGGACATAGCAACGGTACCAATAGCATCAGCAAACTAGAAGCTGATACCAAAATAGAAAAATGGTTCGACCTGAAAGGACAAACCATAAGCAAACCCAAGAAGAAGGGACTATACATAAAGAGCGGAAAAAAGGTAATTGTGAAATAACATAAAAAGGAACAAGATATATGAGACACTACATAAAAAATATTGTTGTAATTGCAGTTCTGCTGATGGGGACGACCACTAGAGCTGAGGACTTGTCCAGGTTTAGTTTCGTATACCTACTTAACGGAAATGCCAGTACGGAGACGGATGCTGGATATATTAGAGGTAGCATAAGTCAAGACGGAAAGACCGCTACTATTACAATAACTCCTGCAGAGGGAAACTACATAACAGCAGAAAATATCACCGTAGTTAAGACCATCAGTGGATATCATGCCCAAGCACGCACAGTACTGGCGGACGTCTTGGACATTACGCCAACCATCAACGATGCTGACCCTAGTGAAGAAACGGAATATACTTTCGAGGTAACTGACGATAACTACAACTATGAGATAACTGCGGATTTTCATAGTAGGACAAGTGTAGAGCCAGCAATCATAACTACAGAAAATACCAGCTTTATTTACAATGGTGAAGCGATAGAGCCTATAGTTACCGTAAAACTGGGAAATAACACGTTGGGCCTTAACACAGACTACAGTGTGGCATACAGGAATAACGTAGAAGCGGGAGAAGCTATAATTGCCATAACGGGACTTAGAACATACACTGGTACTAAAAACTACACTTTCATAATTACAAAGGCTACACCTACATTAACTTTTAGCAAGGAGACGGCCAGCCTGACTATAGGCGAAGAGATAGCTGGCTTGCCAACATTAAGCAATCCGGAAGAACTGACTGTTACATATTCTTCATCGGATACCAATATTGCCACTGTTAGCGAAGATGGCAAGGTAACGCTTGTGGCTCCAGGCGAAACGACAATCAGTGCTGAATTTGAAGGAAGCAATAACTATGAGGCTGCTACGGCTTCCTACACACTGTATGTTGCTCCAGGAACCATTACTGGTATTACTGCGACAGGATACACTGGCACATACGACGGAAGGGCTCACGGAATAACTGTTACTGCTCCAGAGGGTGCCACTATCAAATATGGCACCAAGAAAGGAACATACAATCTCGATGAGTCACCCACTTACACCGATGCAGGTACATATTGGGCACACTACCAGATTGAGAGGACTAACTACACCACCATCGCAGATAGTGCAAAAGTTGAGAT
>ONYZ01000041.1 GCA_900322175.1 uncultured Prevotella sp. | reverse complement strand
GTGCAGAACAATCTCAGGATGCTCACAACCGAGCTCCTTAGCATACTCTACAGCACCCTTAGCGAGGTTGCGCAGGATTGTGCCGTTAGCATAGTTACGTGCACCCTTAGAAACCTGCATGATAACAGGTGACTTTGTCTCAACTGCAGCCATTACGATAGCCTGCATCTGCTCCATTGTGTTGAAGTTGAAAGCGGGGATAGCATAGCCACCGGCTACTGCTCTCTTGAACATCTCGCGAGTATTTACGAGACCTAAATCCTTGTAATTAACCATATTATTTAAAAGTTTAAAATAAAAATTGTCCTTTTTAACGCCTGCAAAGTTACGAAAATTATAATAAATAGGAAAAACAGAAAGGCGAAAAGTTTGCTCTTCACCTCTCAATTTTTTATTTTATTTGCAATCAGGCTGTCTTTATAGCCCATTTTGCAAAATTCACTTTGCACTCTACACCAGCGTGTGGTCGTCGAAATACTTCTGTACGTCGTCCTTATAGTTGTCGGATATAGGTATCTGTATACCGTTGAACACTATCTTGAAACGCTCTACCAGAGGTGTCTCGGTCATATGCACGATAAACGAACGATGGGTGCGCAGGAACTCAGGCTTGGGCAGATACTCCTCAAGCTTCTTCATCGACATCAGCGACATCACCTTCTCGTCGTTCTTAAGATAGAAACGCACGTAGTCCTTAAGTCCCTCGATATACAGGATATCGTCGAGGCATACTCGCTGCAACTTGTAATCGCTCTTTACGAACATAAAACGGTCGCGACGATATACATCCTGTCGCTGGGCCACATTAAACCACTCCATAGCCTTATCAGTAGCTTTCAGGAAATCGTTGTACGAGATTGGTTTCAGCAGATAGTCGAGGGCGTTAACTCTGAATCCCTCGATAGCATACTGTGGGAATGCTGTGGTGAAGATAATCCTAGTCTCTTTGGGCAGAATCTTGGCAAACTCTATGCCGCTGAGTTCTGGCATCTGGATGTCGAGAAACAATAACTGTACTGGATTTTCGCGCAAATCCTTCATGGCCTGAACCGCACTGTTGTAGGTACCTGCAAGACTCAGATACGGGGTCTTCTTTGCATAGCTCTCCAGCAGGCCTGCTGCCAAAGGCTCATCGTCGATAATAGCACAAGTAATAATCATAAATCAATGTGTATTGCTGATGTGTAAATACTTCCATCTTCGTTAGTACCCTTTACCCACGTATAACGGTTGGGAAAAGCCAAATCCAGACGGCGCTGAACCTGATTCAGTCCGATACCATGACCACTACGGTCCTGATTTGACTTGGGATGATTAGAGTTTTCGATACGACAGTCGATGTCGTGATCGGTAGCATTAATATCAATATGTACAAAGCTTTGCTCTGTTGGACTGATACCATGCTTGAATGCATTCTCGATAAGTGAGATGAAGATAAGCGGAGCTATCCTTACTCCAGGCACTTCAACGTTCTGGGTAAATCTTACGTCAACATTTGCAGACAGACGTATCTTCATCAGACTTATGTAGTTCTCGAGGAACTGTAGTTCATCATTCAGCGCCACGCTGCTCTCCTGGTTGTCGTACAGCATGTGGCGGAGCATCTTTGAGAGTTGCTGTATGGCATCCTGCGCTCGCTCCTGATTGATAGCGGTCAGGGCGTAGATATTGTTAAGCGTGTTAAGCAGGAAATGCGGATTAATCTGCGAGCGCAGATTGTAGAGTTCGGCCTTGGCACGGGCAGCCTCACTCTCCTGTAGTTTCTGGTCGGCGTTAACCCATTTGCGAGCCAATGCCAGAGCTGTAGAACCACCGGCAAAGATAGCAAAGTTAAGACAATCGCGCAAAATGCTGGTGACGTCGTTGATCGCATCATCAAAACGCACTCGTACACCATATAGTTCGTTAGCGAAGCCAGTCCAGTAGTGCAGAGCAATACCAAACGAAATTATCATCACCAGGTTTATAAGCAGGTCATACCTGTGCTTGCCAGCAACAAAGAACTTTGGGGCCAGGTAGAGATAGTTTGAATAGAACACTATCATCAACATTGCCGGCTGCATGCAGTACATCAGATACTGAACGAATTTGATTCCCGTGCCTCTCCAGTAAGTGAGAGGTGACAGGAAGAGGAATGCCCATAGGGCGACGTGGCACAAGCTTGCTATATGTCTATTCATGTCTTATAGCTTCGATTGGGTCCATGTTAGCTGCCTTTTGTGCTGGGATATAGCCGAAGAGTACGCCGATAAACACACATACCAGGAATGATACGTAAATACTCCAGGCGGGTACGCTGGATGGCATGCCGAACGAGGCCAGGAACGTGCTGGCCCCCACGCCCACTATCACACCTATCAGTCCGCCAGTAAAGGATATCAATACCGACTCTATCAGGAACTGTAGTGATATTACAGGACCAGTGGCTCCGACAGCCATTCGTAGTCCTATCTCTTTGGTACGCTCAGTCACGCTTACCAGCATAATGTTCATAATACCGATACCGGCCACCAGCAGCGAGAAAGCAGCGGCTACCACCAGAATGATAGTAACGGTATCCATAGTGCTCGACATGGTCTCCATCATCTCAGCCTGCGAACGTATAGTGAAGTCATCGTCGGCATCTTCCTTAAGCTTGTGATTGTCGCGCAGCATCTTGGTAAGTTCCTCGATGGCTGCATCAGAGAGTTCCTCAGTCACAGCCGAGCAGACTATGCTAGAGAAGTAGGTCTGCGCAGCTATACGCTTCATCACTGTGGTGTATGGAGCAATTATCACATTGTCCTGATCCATACCCCATGAGTTGTAACCCTTAGATTTCAGGACACCAATGATACGCATCGGGATAGACTTGAAGCGGATGGTCTTGCCGATAGGATCTACATTGTCGCCAAAGAGTTCCTTCACAATGGTAGTACCTACTACCACGACCTTGGCGGCTTTCTTTATATCCTCTTCAGTAAAACACTCGCCCTCCTCTACAGGCCACTGCTTGATGTCGAGGTAGTCTATCGACTCGCCATACATCGACGCATTGGTATTGTTGTTGCCATATATGGCCTGACCACTGGCAGTAACCTCAGGCGACACCTTGGTAACAAACTTCTTTTCACGAACGATACGCTCGTAGTCGGCCATCTTAAGTGTCTGCATGCTCGACGGGTCTTGTCGCACGCCACCTCGCATGTCAGCACCTGGACGGATGGTAAGCAGATTGGTTCCCATCGTTGATAGCTCGGCACGGATACTCTCCTTTGAACCCTGTCCGATGCTCATCATGATGATAACCGCTGCCACTCCGATGATGATACCCAGCATCGAGAGGAACGATCGCATCTTATTGTTTGCCACCGCCTTCAGGCTTACTTTAAATAGATTCAGTATATTCATTTATCTCAAAATTCTAAAATCTTAATTCTCAATCATCCTGCGGAGCAGGCAGCTGTGCCAGGGCCTCAGCTGCCGACTTGATATTTGTATTAATAGTATCCTCACGAATCTTGCCATCGCGCAGATTGATATTGCGGCTTGAGTATTCGGCAATCTCTGGATTGTGGGTCACAAATATGATGGTATGTCCCTGCTTGTAGAGTTCCTGGAACAGCACCAGCATCTCGAACGAAGTACGGGTGTCGAGGTTACCTGTAGCCTCGTCGGCCAACAGCACAGCGGGATCATTAACCAGCGCACGGGCTATAGCCACACGCTGCATCTGACCTCCTGACATCTGGTTTGACTTGTGATACATACGATCCTCCAGTCCTACGGCCTTCAGCGCATCGATAGCCTTCTGCTTGCGCTCAGCGGCAGAAATCTCTGAGTTGTACATCAGTGGCAACTCTACATTCTCAAGCGCTGTGGTCTTAGCCAACAGGTTGTAGTTCTGGAATACGAATCCTATCTTGCGGTTGCGAAGCTTGGCACGCTGAAGTTTCGACATGGTGCGTACAGACACACCGTCGAGGAGATACTCTCCGCTAGTGGGCGTATCGAGACAGCCCAACTGGTTAAGTAGCGTACTCTTACCTGAGCCAGATGTACCCTGGATGGTGACGAACTCGCCCTCGTAGATCTTGAACGAGACACCCCTCAAGGCCTTAACCGTCTCACTGCCCACATGGAAGTATCGCTTCACATTCTGCAGTTCGATAACGACTTTCTTATCTTCTTCCATATTATCTCTTTGGGGCGCCGCCACCATTTTGTCCACCTTGCTTATTATTGTTGTTTCTTGGGCGTGGCATGAATGGGTTGCCTGCCTGCTGCTGTTCGGCCTCAGCATTGCCACCACTGATATTGAAATCAGACAATACCTCGGTGCCCTCCTTAATGCCGCCAGTTATCTCAGTCATCATACCGTTGGTTGTACCTATCTCTACCTTGTGAGCCTTAAACACTGTGCCCTCCTTGGTCCACAACTTGTGGTCGCCCTCGCAGTCCTCGATGGTCTCACCCTTCTGCAGGAAAGCCTCGTTAGGCTGGAATCGCAGAGCCTTAGCAAGTACAGCCAGTACATCGTTCTTCTCAAGAGTGTAGATAGTAACGTTGGCTGTAAGACCCGGCTTAAGCTTAAGATCGTTGTTAGGAGCTGAGATAACTACCTCGTATGTAACAACATTGCTCTCGGTAGTAGCCTGCTGGCGAACCTGTGTTACCTGTCCCTCGAAATGGTCCTCTGGGAAAGCATCAACAGTAAAGCTAACACGCTGACCTTCTTTTACGCCACCTATATCAGCCTCGTCGATATCAGCAATAACACGCATGTTGGTCAGGTCCTGAGCGATAACGAACAGTTCTGGAGTATTAAACGATGCAGCCACAGTCTGTCCCTCCTCTACCGACTTTGACAGGATTACTCCGTCGATAGGCGATGTGATAGTAGCATAACCCAAGTTGGTCTGTGCTCTCTGCAAACTCTCCTTAGATGTATTAACCTGCTCTTTGGCCTGCAGATACTGCAGTCGGGCGCTTTCGTACTCATCAGCGCTAACCAGACCCTTATCATGCAGCTCCTTATACCTATTATAATTAGAGAGCTGATAGTTGAGCGAACTCTGTGCACTGCTTAGGTTGGCCTTGGCTGTGTTCAGCTCACTCATCAGGTTGGTACGGTCAAGTTCTGCTATCACCTGTCCTTTTTTCACTACGCTGTTATAGTCTACATACAGATGACTAACGATACCTGATACCTGGGTACCAACAGTTACGCTGGTAACAGGCTCGATAGTTCCAGTAGCTGTGATGCTAGTCTGGATATTTGTCTTCTGCACCTTGGTAGTATCGAAGCTTATCTTCTCCTCCTTCTTACCACCAACGCACTTCACTAATGCAAAAATGATGATCACGGCTACCACACCGATTCCAATCCATCCTTTCTTACCGATCTTTTTCATATCTCTCTTAATTCTAAATTCTTACTTCTCACTTCAAAATGTTTCCCGTTTCGTAGAAATGCAGCATCTGCTGATTGTAAATGGTCTGATACTTAGACTGCAACTGGTTTTGCTGAGCCGAAAGCAGATTGTCCTTACCCGTCATCAGTTCTACAATATTCTTCAGTCCCAAGCGGAACTGCTCCTGCAGCAGGTCATAGCTCTGCTGTTCGCTCTCTACTGTGGCGCTAGCAGCCTTGTACTTCTGCTGATTGGTCTGTGCGTTCAACCAGTAGTCCTGTATAGTAGAGTACAATGTTTTCTGCTGATCGAGCAGATCAAGCTGTGCTGTCTGCTGCTGTATCTTGGCCTTGTTTACTGATGTCTTGGTAGAACGTCCGTCAAAGATGGGCACGCTGACCGACACACCTGCCATAGCATCGAAATTGGTCTTGAGTTGCTTGCCCCAGCCATTGCTACTCAGCGAATTTGAACTGGTGCCCAAGCTACCACTCATACTGATGGTAGGCAACCATCCAGCCTTAGCAACACTAAGACTTACGTCGCTACTCTTGATGGCCAGCTTTGAGCGTTCTATCTCCGGACGAGTAGTGAGTGCCTGCTCATACACATTCTGCAGCGATGGAATCTCCTCCAACACCATATTATCTGTAACCTCAGGGATGGCTACATCAAACTCTGTCTCGTCGGTAATCTCGAGCAACTGTTTAAGTTGCAGTTTGTAAGTAAGCAACTGGCTGCGTGTCTCTACGATATTATACTCGTCGGTAGCACGCTGTGCGCTGAGCTGTGCCAAATCGGCCTTACTCATCTTACCCACGTTCACCATCTCGCGTCCACGCTCCTCATTTTTCTTTGCAGTCTCAAGCATCTGCTCGCTCACCTTCACGCTCTCGTCAAGATATAAAATCTGTGTGTATATCTGAGCTATGCGCTCCTGTATAGAGTTTGCAGTCTCCTTGGTCTGCAGATCTGCCTCATCCTCAGCTAACTTATTAAGCTTTATGGTATTAGTATTACGTCCACCGTTCCACACAGTCCACTGGGCGTTAACAGCATACGATCCGTTGTAATACATCTTGTCAACCTTTGTATTCACAGTTCCGTTTGTAACAGTAGCAATGCCTGCATCCTTCCAGGGCTGGTAGCCCAAGCTCTGGTTGGTAGATGCATTCACTGTAGGCAGCAGCGCACTCTTCGACCCTTTCAGGTCTTCGGTAGCGCTCTGTTTCTGTAGTTTCGACTTCTGCAGAGTAATGTTATTTTCCATTGCATAGTCAATACATTCCTGTAGAGTCCATTTCTTTTGTGCTGTCGCAGAAAGCGCCAGCAGCAATGCACCAAATACTAGAATTCCTTTTTTCATCTCCATCATAATTGATTTCGTCGGCAAAGGTACAAAGTTTATCGATAACCACCAAAAATTTTATACGAATAATTGGTGGTTAGTAGATTTTAACCGCCAATAAGTCGATAAAATTACGCCGTGTTAAAATCTTTTTAACTATTGTATGTTGCCAAGTTGCTTTATTCTGCGTTCAAAACTCTCCCGATTATCGAGTGCTCCGTTCTTGATACGCGCGCGATAATTATATATGGTATTAACGCTGTAGTGAAGGAACTCGGCTATCTTTGACGAGTCTTCGATACCCAAACGGATAAGTGCGAAGATACGAATTTCGGTCGTCAGTCGGTTTTCTTCTTTGGGGTGTACCTGCAAGTCGTGTTGGAGAAGTGCATTGAAGTCATTTACAAAGTTGGGGAACAGGTGCAGGAACACTGAATCGAAGTTCTGATAGAGTTCCTCAAGTTCCTTCTCCTTAAGTTCGGTCGACTTTGACATACGGAACAAATCCTCAAGCTCTTTGTTCTTCATCTTCTTGTTCACCATTTTGCGATAGTCGTCGAGTTTGTCGATATACTGCGAACAAAGACTCATAAATCGGCCAATATACTCCTCTTTCACGCGGTTGCTCTCTAAGAGTTGAGAATTGAGAGTTGATAGTTGAGAATTGAGGGTTGACAACTCTTCCGTCTGCTCGGCCAACTGACTATTGGCACTGGCCAGTTCGTCGTTCTTACCCTTCAGTGCCATACGTGCAGTGTCGAGCTGACGGTTTCGGCGATGCAAGAAGAACAATACGCCCAATAGCAACAGCAACAGCAGACTGATAGCCACTAGCGTAAGTCGCAGCTGTGTGGTAGTCTTTTCGCTACTGCTCTTGTAGTTCTTTGCAATATGCGTAAGCAGCGGAGCAATCTGCCAGTTGCGCTGTCGCGACCCATAACGATTGGCACAGTCGCTGGTAAAAGCAATATAGCTCGAAGCCTTGTCGATATCGCCATTAAGCATCAGCTCGTTGGCCAGTTCCCACATCGAGCCCTGGTCCATAGCCGCATTACGAATATCGGCAAGAACAGACTCTACCAACCAGTACATCATTTGTTCGCGATCGCCCTGAAGTTTGTATTCTATGTATCGATACAGTGCCACCATTGCGTAAGGATGACTGCCTTGTTCTACAGTCTTAAGCCATTGGTCGTTTATACGCATCGCCTCGTCGAGTTTTCCTTCGCCCTGAGCCTGTTGCTCTCGGCGCAGGAAACACGTTTCGTAGGTAGCAGGCAAAGTCTGAAGCATCAATTGCTTGTAGTGGTCGGCCTTGCGCTGGTACACATTCTTCATGTGATCCAAACGGGTATAGTAAGCCAACTCGCTATACACATTGTCGTAAGCCTCATAGTATATTCCCAGCGACAAGGAGTCGATACCTACAGGATGGATAGAATCCAGGATGTCGAGTGCTTCATCGTACATTCCTATATTAGAGCATCTGATGGCCAACTGCGAGCGGCACTTTACCGATGCCGATGCATCACCAAGCCCATCAGCCAGTGCAATACACTGTCCGAGAAAAAACATTGCCGAGTCGCTCACAAAAGGGCGATACAACTCGTACAGTTGGTAATTCCGTTCATATTTGGCTCGAGGTTTGTTTTCCAGACTCAGGGCTCGGCGCAACTCACTTATTTTTTTTTCGTGCGCAGCAACGTAGTCGCCTGAGTGCTCTATAGCATCGTCTATCTGTTTGCAATAATCAGCTATATTCTTTATCCCATCAGCCCGCACCATGCCGACCAATGCAATTAGAATCACAATTAGTAGTCCCTTTTTCATTGTCTACTGCTCTTCTATTTCTTTCGCCATTCCTGGGCTCTTACCTTAATATTATTTGCAATACACTCGCTGTAAAGCCACGGTTCACAGCTGTGTATGTCGCCTACGTTGATAAAGTCTTTGTATGCAGGATATTCTGAACCACTATAACCACTTACCACCAGCACATGAAACGCAGGCGAAAAAGTAACGGTAATGGTATCGTGAAGTGTGGCAGGTACAGAATCGATACGCCAATTTACTGGGTTGATACCCATAATTGTGTTGGCAACAACGGGATTAACGTATTTCACGTCCTTCACAGTATTGTAGCATATGGTAACTCCCGTATCTGTCTCGCCCTGGGCTGCCTTTATGTGTTTGGTTTGCAGTGTGTCATCGGGTGTAACCTTATAACCAAGCACATAGGCAGCAGCCAGTTGACTGTAAGTCTCGTCGTCAATATGCTTAAGCAATTCTACCACAGCCATTCCACCCTGACTAAAGCCTGCGATAACGAGCGGACGACTCTTGTCACGGTTAGTCTGAAAATGGTCGAAGGCATCCTTAACATCATCCATCGCCAATCTTGCACG
Organism: uncultured Prevotella sp.; assembly: GCA_900322175.1. GTDB lineage: Bacteria > Bacteroidota > Bacteroidia > Bacteroidales > Bacteroidaceae > Prevotella. The sequence continues at coordinate 15,920 of ONYZ01000041.1, read as the reverse complement.
ATTCATGGTGCTGTCTACATTATTCATCATAAATGCCTCGATGGTAGTATGACGATAGAAGGGAGCGTAGAAACGATTGCCTGGCGACATATAGGAAGCCACCTTGCTAATCTCAAGCGTACCCATGTGCTCGCGGTGAACTGGATTCCACACGTCGGCATAGTGACACACGCGACCATCGTCGGTGGTCCAGTCTTCCTCCCATGTAGACACCACATAGAATATGTCCGCACCAGTGCCAGCAGTATCGCCATCAGCAGTAATCCACATCGTACTGTCGTTATAGTCGGGGGCTTTAGGGATATATACACTTCCCTTATCGCTGCACGATGAAGCGCCGCAAAGCAAAAGGATGGCGGCTAGCATCCACATAGTAAGTCTATTCATTATTTATGTTTACTCGATATACTTCATAATGATATCTACAATCTGGTCTTCTGTCTTGCCATCGGCAGTAATAACCAGGTCGTAGTTACGGGTGTCGTAGCGCGATGTCTTGGTGTACTCTTTAACATAGTTCTCGCGCATCTTATCGATCTTCTCAATGGTTTTGATAGCCTGTTCGCGAGTCATATTCTGCTTACGCATCACGCGCTCAACGCGGAATGGCATCGAGGCCTGGATGAGGATTCTAAGATGATTGGGATGATTGCGGAATACATAGAAGCCCGAGCGGCCGGCAACTACACAAGAATTCTCTTCGGCCAAACCCTTAAGTATCTCCTCTTCGGCCTTAAACATGTCGAAGGTGGTGGGCTGTACAGGTTTGTCGCCAGGAACTGCCAAAATATAGTTGCTGGTAACGGCCATACCTTCGCTGGCAAAGAGAGCACGCTTAAGTTCGGCCAACCATGTGTGACTACGGCCTTTAAGTTTCTCTATCTCCTCAACACTCAGCGAATACCTATCCTCAAGAGTCTTTATGAGAGCCTTATCGTAGAATTCTACGTGAAGTCTTTCGGCCAACTTTTGACCAACAGTGCGTCCACCACTACCAAGTTCACGATTGATGGTAATCACAAATTTCTCGTTCTTCTTCATTGTCTTAAGTTTTTTGATATTGGTATTACTAATTCTCACTCTAGCGGAATATCAGGATGCTGCACAGCCAATGGCAGGTCCTTCTGCGACAAGTAGAACATATAGAGTATGGCTGGCTTTGTACCACGGTTCTCGCCATGATGCACTGTGCCTACCATTTCTACAACAGCCTCGCCCTCATGTACCACCTTGGTCTTTCCATCAAGTCCGATAATGGTAAGTTCACCCTGGACTAACACACCATAGTTCATTGCTACATGGTGATGCCATCCAAGTTTCTGTCCTGCAGGAAACACATACTTCATTGCTACCAATTCTGGTCTTCCAGCAAAATAGTCGGGTAGTTCAACACCATCCCAACTCTGCGAAGTACGGATTAATTCCTGAGTCTCAACTTTAACTGCAGGGTTATCTACATTAGCTTCCTTACAACTGGTAAATGTCACTGAGGCTATGCCAAGCATAGTTGGCAGAGCAAGCATTGTCAATAGCTTGATTGTTCTTTTCATAATCAATTGTTTTAGAATACGTTGACAAAGGTAAGACATTTTATCGAAAGAACCAAGAAAAATTCCTATTTTTTGTATAATCAGGAAAAAAAATGGAGCTCGCAATCACTGCGGACTCCATTCTAATCTAACTAATTACTCGCTCGACATAGGTCGATTGCATGAGCAAGAACTAATATCAACTATGTATCTTAACTAATACTATCACGTTATGTAAAAAACCAAAGTTATTTCTTTTCTACTGTTAGTACTCCATTTGCCACGCCGGCAGTCAGGTCGATAGTAAACACATAGGTATCACCATCTGTCAGGGTTACACCGTCCTTAAGGAAGATGTTTCCATTGTCGCTGTCGGCAGCGTTAACACGGAACCACTCGTTGTCAGAGTCGAGATGGTAGTCACCACCCTGACCATTGAACTCGATGCCCCATGTAGGCTGACCGAAGAATTTAAAGTTAACACCTGTTGCAGCGAGCTGCTGACCTACGGTGAGAGTGATGCGATATACGCCTTTGGCGATAGGTGCCATACACTGATCCCAATCAGGATCGGTCCACCAGCCCTTGTTATTAGCCGATGTAAGGAATGGCTTATTCACACAATCGCTACCGATTACCCAGATAGAACCTGTACCATCAGTCTGCATGGTGGCAGGCTTTCCTTCGTCGTTGACAGGATAAACCTGCACATACTGATAGTCGGAATAAGCCTTGATTGCATATTGACCACTAATGCAAAGGAAAGTATATGTACCGTCGCCATTATCCTTCAGGAAGTCAGGATCGATGTACCAGTCGCTGCCAACAATACCATCGAACTGCAATGTAGCGCCTTTCTTTATCGACATAGCCTGTGGTTCCTTGTCAGCCAAGGTTACCAACTGTGCACCTTCGCATGCACCTTTCTTAATGGTGAGTGGAGCGTTCGTAGTACCGCCAGTAAGATCGATTGTGAAGATATATGTATCGCCCTCGTTAAGGGTAGCTCCATCCTTGAGATAGATGTTACCATTGTCGTGCCCATTGCCATCGCCCACGCCAAACACATCACTATTGCAAACTAGAGAGTAATTGCTGCCGTCGCCTTTGAACTCAGTTCCCCAATTGGGCTGTCCAAAGAACTTAAAGTTTACATCGGTAGCTGAGAGCTGTTTGCCAACAGTAAGAGTAATCTGATAAACCTTCTCCTTAATCTGAGCTGTAGCCTGATCCCACTCAGTGCCAGTCCACCATCCATTGTTGTTCTTGGTGCTGAGGAATGGTTTGTTGATACCATTTCCACCTATAACCCAGATAGCACCAGTGCCGTCGGCCTGCAGTGTAGTAGGTTCGCTGGCTGTGCCACTATAAACCTGCAGGAACTTGTAGTTGTCATAAGCTGTAAGTGTGTAAGTGCCATCGATAGCACGGAACACATAGTTGCCATCATCGTTAAGTTCGAAGAAATCTGGGTCGATAAACCAGTCATCGGCCACTGTACAACCTATAGTGTATTCACGTCCCTGCTGCATCTGACGTGTGATGACATTCTCAGCCTCGGTGAAGTTAAGTGGCTGGATAGTAATCTCCTCGTTAGGTCCAAAGGTGTAGTCGCAGGTATTGAAGCTAACTTCCACATTGCCAGTATTGTTGGTAATGAAGTCGATGCAACCCTTCTGTCCCAACTCAATCTCGCTACCGTTGCTACCAAAACAGTATTTCCCATCACGGGTCATAAAGTAACCCTTGAATGCACTTTCGGCTGTAGGTACGGTAACTGTATAGAGATAGTCATCACCCTCAGTCATCTGATAAACTGTGCTATCAGCAGTTATAAACTGCAGATCTCTAAAGTGAGGACGTTCTACATTTAGAGGAACCTCAACGATAGTAGTAGATGTCGTGACATTCTGAAGGGTGAGCCGAACCTTAGCCTCGCCATTAGGAATGTACTGAAGATATGGAACGTTAAGGCTTACACTATAGTCGCCAGCCTCCTTGGTTCGGATTGTGGTAGCATCCACTGCCTCATTGGTGAACAACAGTTCGGCCTTGAGTGTCGATAGGCGCTCGCCTGTTTTATCAGTACAGTTAACAGTGAAGTTAACAGTCTCGCCCATTTGGGCATCGCCCAAGGCATTGAGGCCAATGAGAGGATCGCCCTGCTGCACGATATTCTTATAATCTTCGTCGATACACGAAGTGAGCATGAACAGTGCTGCTGATAATAGCAGACCACCTATTCTATATATATTAGTCTTCATAACTTTAAATTCTTATCTCTTTAATATTAACTAAGTAATTACCAACGGCAAGATACTACTGCCTGAGCTGGGATTACAGTGCGGAAGTGGCGTTGTCCATCGCTGATAACTGCTGTAATGTTCTCGTCTGAACTATTCAGGACCACAGCTGCGTAAGTGCCATCAGGATTACGGAAAGCCGAATAAACCAAACTGTTCTTTGTGAGCGAACGCTGCTGTACGCCTATACGCTGGGCATCAGGACGAACCACACTGGCCATGTGAGAGATTACAAAGTAATGAGAATTGCGTGTGATAGTCTTGTAATCCATTGAGATATCGACAGCACCAAAGCATGTCTGGCAACCACCATCCAGATTTGGTCCCATGTTCATATCCAGCATCAGATTCCATACCAGCACAGCCTTGCACCACTGGTTAACGGTACCCAGAGTAACATTCTTCATATCCTCAATCAGGCGCTTTGACAGGTTACGACCATCGTTCCATGTGCCGATACTCGACTCAGAGAAGATGAGCTCCTTGTCGGGTGCCTGAGTGTGGATATCGGTGAGCTCTGTGTTCTTGCCACCGTAGTCGTGATAAGCTGAACCTACCACCAGTTCAGAGCCCTCGAACTCATTACCAAGAGCATTGTATACCTTAACAGGATAGTCCTGCTGATCCTCGACGTTATCGTAGTTGTAGTTATGATCGAAAAGATAAATCTTGGTTGTGATACCATTCTTCTTAAATGCAGAAGCGAGTTCAGCTACGAATGGAGCCTCTTCCTGCCAAGGCATGTAGAGCGAAGCACAGTTGGCCTTGTTCAGTGGCTCATTCTGTGGACAAACGGCATAGATATTGATACCCTGCTGTTTCATGGCAGCGATGAACTTTACGAAGTACTGAGCATAGTCCTTGCGATAGTCGGGATTAAGATGTCCGTCGGTCCAAGAGTCGAATGGAGTCTTGGTGTCGATGTTGGCAACCTTCATCCATTTAGGACAAGTCCATGGAGCAGCAATAATCTTCACGTTAGGATTGATTGCCAGAATCTCCTTGAGTACAGGGATAACATACTGTGTCTCATCGCTATACAGGCGGAAGTTCTCTAGTCCAGGCTCATCACACAGTGAGTATTCTGTCGACGAGAAATCGTTGCAGCCAATACTGATGCGGGCATAGCTCACGCCGTAACCCTCGGTTTCAGAGTAGGTCTGCTTCAGGAAAGCTGCACGATCCTCGGCCGACATCTTGAGCAGGTTGTAACATGTAGAATATGTGATGGCAAATCCAAAGCCATCCATTGTCTGATACTGCTGCGCAGGATCGAGGATGATGGTTGATGGAGCCATATTGTTGCCGGTGAATATCTCGGCCTTGCTCATGTTGAGCAACTGGGCACCACTACCTATGGTGGTATAGATGGTGGCTACATCGCCTGTAGGTGTAGTTTCGCTGCCCTGACCAGCTGGACGTGGGCTGTCATCAATTGATGCACTGTTTGAGCAAGCTGCTGTAGAAAGCAACAGTGCGGTTGCTATACTTAATATTGACATTGTTTTCATTGTTGTAAGTTGTGATTAATAACCAGGATTTTGTTCAAGATTAATGTTCTCGTCGAGAGCAGTCTGTGGCAGAGGCAACAGATAAGAGTTCTCATCGAAGGTACGCTTCTGGGCCAGTCGGCCAGAATCCTTAGCGTAAACTGCGTTCATATACTTCTCAACCTTACCATTGCGGCACAGGTCGAACCAACGCTGCCCCTCGAATGCCAACTCCAGTCGGCGCTCGTGCAGGACCTTCTCAACCATATCGCCAGAGGCATCGATATCCTTCAAGCCTACACGACTGCGAATCTGATTAACCAGTGCAGCAGCCTGCTGAGCGTTGCCCTGATGTGCGTATGCCTCAGCCTGCATCAGCAGGATATCAGCCAGACGCAGCTTGTAGCGGTTCTGATATGATGAACGGCACTTGTACATGAATGGATAGTGCGATGCGGGATAGTAGTTACTCCAAGTACACTCGTAGTAAACTACACTCTCGTTGAAACGGATCTCGTCGCCCTCCTCTGTGAAGTCACGAATCAGGTCACGCGATGGGGTAACCCACTTGGCCCAGGTGAAGTAGTACTCGTAGTCATCTAGCTGGCGACCGTACATCCAGGTTTCCCAGTTACCATTACCTGTGCTGTAGTGAACCTCAAGTATACCCTCGCTAGTGTTACGTTTCACACAGTCTTTCTTATCAGCATCGTAGCCGAAGAGTGTTGCAAAGTCGGGCTCAAGTGTCAGACCTGCTGTTGCCTTCACCTTCTCTGCATATTCTATTACCTTATTATAATCCTGCACAGGGCGCTCGGCATAAACCTTAGCCAGCATGGCCTGAGCCACAGTTTTAGTGAGCAGGGTGCGATCTGAGTTAGAGAAATCAGGAGCATCAACCACAGCCTCCTCAAGGTCCTTGATTACCTGCTGGTAACATTCCTCTGGAGTCATCTTTGGAGGATAATAGGTGGGATAAACCTCCTCTACATTCTCGTTGGTGATAGTCTTGGCAATGCTTGTGATTACTGGGAACGAACCCCACAATCGAGCCATGTCAAACATTATCAGCGCACGGAATATCTTACCCTCAGCTTGCCACTGGCGGCACTCGGCATCGCTAACCAGATTCTTTGCACGCAGTTCATCAAGTCCGTTAATCAGCACATTAGCCTGTGCAATATCAGCCAGATAGCGGCTCCAGTCGCGACTCAGTACTGAATTTGATGCATCGATAGAGTTAGTCTCGTAAGGCACAACCTCAGCACCAGTAGTACCAGCGTAGGCATTATCAGAGTGAGCCTCGGCGATAAGAAGCATGTCAAGCGACCAGTGCTCCTGACGATTGCGAAGCAGTTCATACAGATTCTTGCGCTGGTCAACAGCAGCCTGCTTATCCTTTAGCACAGCAGCTACGGTATCGGTGAGCACACCCTCAGTGAGTTCGGTAGGATCTGAGATAGGATCCTGGTCGAGTGAACATGATACGAGGAAGGAGGAGAGAGGAAGGAGGAATGAGAATGCTCCTGCCATCACCATATTATTTATTTTTTTATTCATAATTATCAATTGTCAATTACAAATTATATATTATTAAAACTCAACTTTCAGTCCGATTGAGAATGATTTGCAGAGTGGATATGTACCCCAGTCGAGACCTTGAACTGCACCACTGTTACCGTTCTGGTTTACTTCAGGATCCATGCCCATGTACTTGGTAAGTGTGAGCAGGTTGGTTGCCGACATATATGGCATCAACTTGCTGAGACCTATGCGCTTGATGATATGGCGTGGGAAATCGTACGAGAGCGATACATCCTTCAGACGGATGTACGAACCATCCTCGAGGAAGTAGCTAGAGTTGTGCATCTCGAAACCTGCCTTTGGCACATCAGTAATCTGTCCGGGCACACGCCAGCGCTCAAGCACACGTGTGGTCTGGTTCTTACCATCATACATACCCTCGGTCTCCATACGGCCTACGTTGTATACATCGTTGCCATAGCTACCCTGAATAAGTACGCTCAGATTCAAACCTTTATATGAGAATGTGTTGGTTAGTCCGAAAGTGAAGTCGGGATTTGGATCGCCGATGTATGTACGGTCAGAAGCAGAGATCATACCATCGCCGTTAACGTCGCGATACATCAGTTCGCCGGTCTCAGGATCTACGCCATCGCTGATATATCCCCAAAAGCTACCAAGTGGTCGACCAGGAGTATTGCGTACTACAGTCTCCTTGATAAAGTCGGTGGTGGTGGCAGCGTAGTAAATCTGAGTAAGTTTAAGGCTCTTCAACTCATTGCGGTTGAACGAGATATTGAAGTCGGTGTTCCAATTGAAGTTCTTGCCGACGATGTTCTTTGAACTGAGAGTGAATTCAAAACCCTTGTTCACTATCTCGCCACCATTGTATGGCAGAGAGTTGGCAGCTGCCGAACCAGTGGGCAGTGTAATCCACATCAGCATATCGCTGGTCTTCTTGTAATAGTAGTCGGCATACAGAGTCAGGCGATTCTTAAGTACTGTGATGTCTATACCAAGGTCGGTCTGTGTGGTTGTCTCCCATGTAAGCTCGGGATTAGAGAGTGAACTCTGACTGCGGGTTGGTGTAGCATTCGCATCATTGCCTTCGCCAAACCACTGAATGCGGTTGATGTTGTATGAGGCCAGATAGCTGTTGTTGCCCAATCCGCTCTGGTTACCAGTCTGACCCCAACCGCCACGAATCTTCAGGTCGTCAATCCAAGAGATGTTCTTCATAAACTTCTCCTGAGTAACGCGCCATGCTGCTGAAAATGATGGGAAGTACCCCCAGCGATGACCAGGAGCTAGCTTCGATGAACCATCGGCACGCATATTGGCAGTGAAGAGATATGTATCGTTGAGATTGTAAGACAGACGGGCAAAGAACGACTGCATAGCCCAGTGACCAGCCCATGAACATGTGCCTGTCCACGAAATCTTGTTGGCTCCGTTAAGTGTCTTGATGTCGGCATTAGCATAGTTTGAACCGTTAATCCAGTTGTTCGAGCTCTTGTCGCTTGTGCCTGATGAACCTAGCATTACATCGAAACCGTGAGCACCGATGTTCTTCTTGAAGTTCAGGATATTATCAAAGGTAAGTGTGGTACGGATGCTGCGTGCATCGTAACCAGTACCATTGGTGTTACGTCCGTAGAGAGTCTCGAATGGATCGAGGAAGTTCATTGTTGTACCCTGGGTACGCTCCATCGACAGACTAGATGAGAATGTGAGCTCAGGCATGAAGTATACGGTAGCCTTACCTGTGGCAATCAACTTGTTGTAGTTAGAGCGATTGTCCTTGGTACGGGCGATATTATTCAGCGGACTGGTAATGTTCACACCATAGAAGTTGTCGTTGTACTGTCCAGGATTCTCTGGATCCCAGATAGGAGCGTATGTTGGGGTGTTGATAACTGACATCAGCACACCACCACGGTTGGCACCATTACCCGATATGATACTGCCACGATATGTGTAGTCAGAGTAGGCAACGCTAGCGTTCAGACGGAGCCACTTACGCAGATCGTTCTCGATGGCAGCACGGAAATTATAACGTTCGAAATCTGTCTCCTTGATTACACCGTTCTCACGTGTGTAACCACCTGAGAGATAGTAGCGCAGACGGTCGTTACCATTGGTAATCTGCAATTGATAGTTCTGTACAGCACCTGTGCGGAAGGTTTCCTTCTTCCAGTCGGTCTGATCCTCCAGTCCGTCAGGCAACTTTACCAAACCTATCTCGTCCATCAGTTCCTTATATTCCCACGCGTTGAGTACCTTCGGAGTGTGGTTCACCTGCGAGAAAGAGTAATGGGCGTTCAGACTAACCTTGCCCACACCTTGCTTACCCTGCTTGGTGCCGATGATGATTACACCATTGGCAGCGCGGCTACCATAGATAGCTGCACTCGATGCATCCTTCAGAATCTGGATGTCGTCGATATCATCAGCTGCAAGGAAGTCGATATCCTCGAAAGGCACACCGTCAACCACATACAGAGGATTGTTACTACCATTCAATGAAGTAGTACCACGCACACGTACGGTGGGTGCATTACCTGGCTGACCGCTAGCCTGCATAATCTGCAGTCCGGCAGCCTTACCCTGCATACCCTGAGCGGCTGATACGATAGGACGGTTTTCCAGGTCTTTGGTTGATACGCTGCTTACGGCAGTGGTGACATCCTTGCGTTTAACCGAACCGTAACCGATGGCTACCACTTCTTCTAGCAGATTACTGTCATCACCCAGTGTCACCTTCATACCGTCCTTGGCCTTTACCTCAGTAGTCTGAAACCCAATAAACGATACGCGCAGGAGCGAACCTGCCTTGACGTTGAGAGAGAATCGTCCGTCGAGATCGGTAGCTACACCATTCGATGTACCAATCTCAACTACAGAAGCACCAATCACAGGTTCGCCCTGCGAGTCAATTACTGAGCCCTCTATCTTCTGCACTTGAGCAAAAGCAGGCAGAGTGGTCAGCAGCATCAGAATTAATAGCCAGCTTAGTTTGCCGGTCTTCAGAATTCTTCTTTTTTCTTTTTGTACCATAATTAATTCGTTAGTTACATTAAGATTTTTCGAGTTATTCGATTTCGGTTGCAAAATTATACCAAAAATATGGGTCAATATAGACCATCTAGGGGGTAATATAGACTAATGTAGGCAGTACACTTTAGCTAAATATCTGATAATCAGTGATATTTATTTTTTGTATATTTCATATCAATATAGATGTATTTGGTATCTATATCACGCTTTTGGGGGTGAACTACGGGAAAATTCGTAAATATTATAGAATCTTACTTGCATGTTTCATCAAAAATGAGTAACTTTGCGGCAACAACAACTTCAAGACAAATGAGAAGACTAATATTTCTAATAACGATTATAGCCATCTGCAGTTCTAAGTGCCAGGCAGGCAGTGTCAATCTTACCTCGCTCTATCGTCAGCTTGATGCTGTCATCGATTCGTCGGCCTACTATCAGAAGCAGAAAAATAATGTGATACTTACGTTATCGCGACAATTCGAGACGGCTGGTAGCGAACAGGAAAAGTTCCAGTTTGCCTACAGCCTGTATCGCGAGTACTCCACGTTTGTAAACGATTCGGCGATACACTATCTTCAGGTGTGTATGGACTGTGCCGACCGCATGGGGCGCAAGGATCTTAAGACGCAATGTCAATTATCATTGGCCTACCAGTTGGCCGACACAGGATTCTATCCCGAAGCCGAACACCACTTCAGCACATTAGATGTGAGCGAATTTACACCTGAGATGATGATTACCTTCCTGTCGGGCAGGGAGCATCTGTATGGCGAGATGGGATTCTACTCTCACGAGAAACGACTGAGCAGTCAGTTCTTCAAGAAGGCCGACGCGATTCGCGACTCCCTTTTCCAACTGCTGCCGCCAGAATCGGCCGACTACATAGGGATGAAGTCGATGATGCTTAACAATCAGAACCTACTCGACAGCGCACTGGCTTACAGCGACAAGTGGCTTGCACTGCTTAAGCCCAGCACACGTCAGTACGCCTTTATGTCGTTTTTCCGTTCAGAGATATTCCGCAAGATGGGCGACGTAGAACAGCAGCAGTATTGGCTTATACAGTCGGCCATCACTGATATCCGGCTGTCGATCATGGACCAGGGAGCCCTGTGGAGCCTGGCTAACTCGATAATGGATGAAGAGGGCAATCTGGATCGCGCGTACAAATATATGGACTTCTCATGGAACTGTATATCGCAGTTCAGCACCCACATGCGCTCATGGCAGGTATCCCCTATCCTAACTCGCATAAACGATCAGTATAAGAGCAACCTGAATCAGGCCAACACCAACCTGCGATGGACGATAGCAGCCATCAGTCTGCTGACGATAGGACTGCTCATACTGCTATTCTACGTGCAGAAGAAGCGCCGCCAACTGGCTGTGGCACGTAACGAATTGAAGGCAGCAAACGACGAGCTGGCACTGCTCAACGCCCAACTGTCCGACCGCAACAACGAACTGTCAGAAGCCAACATGCACCTTAATGACTCCAACCGTGTGAAAGATGTGTATATCGGCAAGTTCCTCAGCATCTGCTCTGAGTATATAGACAAGCTTGACAACTACCGAATAAAGATTAACCGCAAGCTTAAGGCTGGACAGCAGTCAGACTTGATGCGTATGACCAGCAGCGAGCAGCTGAAGGAGGACGAACTGAAAGAACTGTTCGACAACTTCGATGATATATTTCTGCGATTGTTTCCCACGTTCATACGCGACTTCAACGCACTGCTGCGACCAGGCGAGCAGATACAGCCCACAGGCGACAACCGACTGAATACCGACCTACGTATCTTTGCACTTATCCGTCTTGGTATCGACGAGAGCTCGCGTATTGCAGAGTTCCTGCGCTACTCGCCCAACTCTATCTACGCCTATCGTAATCGTGTAAAAAATAAGGCCGCAGGCAATCGTGACGAGTTCGAACAGCAAGTCAAGGAGATAGGACTCGAAGGATGATAGAAAGCAAAACGGAGCCGGCATCACTGCTAGCTCCATTTTTTTGTGTAATCGATGGTAAAAAATCGGTTATTCGAACTACTAATTACTAACTAATATCAACTATGTATGTACCTAAAACAATTATTTGTATGAGTTTGAAACCAATCATTATTTATAAAGCGTAAATGCATATTTTGCGGGCAGCTGGTTCGAGGCTGTTCCGATAAGAGCCTCGTATTTGCCAGCATCTGTGCGCCAAGCACTGGTAGACTCGTCGTAATAGCTCAGTGCGTCGGCGCCGATGGTAAGCTCTACATTGCGAGTTTCGCCTGGCTGCAGATATACCTTCTTAAATGCCTTGAGCTCCTTTACTGGGCGTTCTATCTTACTGCCCTTGGCGGCAACATAAAGCTGAACAGTCTCGCTACCTGCACGGTTGCCAGTATTAGTTACAGGCACTGTGATGGTCAGCCTTCCGTCGGCTGTTATCTCCTGCTTGTCGGCTGTTACCTTGCCCACCTTGAATGTGGTGTAGCTCAGACCATGACCGAATGCGAAGAGAGGTTTAATTTTTCTGCTGTCGGTCCAGCGATAGCCCACGTAGATGCCCTCCTTATATTCTTCGTCGATAATCTTGTAATCCTCGCGCCAATTACCTGGATAGCTCTTTGTAGCGTGAGCACCACACTGGTCGAGCGAAGCATACCATGTGAATGGCAGTTTGCCCGATGGGTTCACGTCGCCAGCCAGTACCGATGCGATAGCCTCGCCAGCCTCGCTGCCGATAAACCAAGCCTGAACCACAGCAGGCACCTTCTGAATCCAAGGTAGCACAGCACCGTTACCTGATATGTTCACGTAAACCAGTCGTGGGTTAACCTTCAGGATAGCCTCTATCACCTCGTTCTGTGCGTAAGGCAGATCGTAGCTCTGACGGTCGTGACCCTCGCAGTCCTGATAGTTGCTCTTGTTCAGTCCGCCCACAAAGATTACCACATCAGCCTGACGAGCCTTATCTACAGCCTCAGCTGTAAGCTCCTCCTGACTGCGAGTCTCATAGAGCGAGCGACCAACGGTCACACCATTGTAACTCTGAACAGTATCGCCAACGTAGCCACGTGCGTAATCAATTGACAATTGAGAATTGAGAATTGAGAATTTAGCTTTAATGCCATCAAGTGGCAGGATTTCCTTCTGAGCCTTGAGCGATGAAGAACCACCACCTACGGTCATCATCTTGATAGCGTTCTCTCCTACTACGAGGATGCGAACCCCTCTCTTATCTCCCCCAAGGGGAGAAGATTTTCGCAGCAACTCCAACTTCTCTTTAGTAAGCGGCAGTAACCCCTCCCCCTTGGGGAGGCCGGGAGAGGTCTCATTTTTCAAAAGAACTATTCCCTCCTGGGCTATCTTCAGTGCAGCATCATAGTGGCTCTCGCTGCACAGGAATCCAAATGGTTTGTTGCGTTTCATGGTGGTACGGTAGAAAAGGCGCAGCACTCGGCGCACCTTCTCATCCAGCTCCTTAGTAGTGTACTTTCCTTCCCTGATCAGCTTCTTGTATGGAAGCGCCATATAATAATTGTCGTATGCGTTGGTTGCACCCATTGTAAGTCCATCGGTCCACGAACCAAACTCCAGGTCGAGTCCGTTCTTGATGGCCTCCTCGGTATCGTGACATCCGCCCCAGTCGCTTATCACCACGCCGTCGAAACCCCAGTCCTTCTTCAGGATCTTGTTCAGCATAGTAGCGTTGTGGCAGTTGTGTTGGTTCTTGTATAGGTTGTAGGCACCCATGATGCTCCATGCGCCACCCTCCTGCACAGCAGCCTTGAATGCGGGCAGATATATCTCGTGCAGAGCGCGATCACTTACTATCACGTTTACCTGATGACGATACTCCTCGTCGTTGTTCAGTGCGTAGTGCTTTACGCAGGCAGCCACACCCTTCGACTGCAGTCCCTGTACGTAGGGCACCACCATGCGCGATGCCAGCCAGGGGTCTTCGCCCATATACTCAAAGTTGCGTCCGCCAAGCGGTGTGCGATAGATGTTCACACCAGGCCCCAGCATCACACTCTTGTTGCGATACAAGGCCTCTTCGCCCAGACTCTCGCCATACAGGCGTGCCAGCCCGGGGTTCCATGTGGCTGCCAGGCAGGTTAGCGCTGGGAAAGCCACACACGAGTCGTTGGTCTGTCCGGCCTGCTCCCACTCGTCCCAAAGCACGTCGGGACGTACTCCGTGAGGACCGTCGTCAGTCCACAGATCGGGGAATCCCAAGCGTTTTACGCCAGGACTTGAAAACTTACTCTGCGCGTGGATTACGGCTATCTTCTCGTCGAGCGTCATGCGGCTCAGTGCATCGTCGATACGCTGCTCTATGGGTTTACTCTCGTCGAGATACACGGGTAGACTCTGTGCCTGAGTGGTGGCTGATGCGCCTAACAGGAGTGCTGACATTACTAACTTTTTCATTATTTAAATCTTAATTATCAATTGTCAATTATCTCATTCCCATGCTCTGGATGTAGTCCTTCTGCGGGGTGCAATTCTCTATGTGGCAGTTCTTGGCAAACTCGCTAAGCAGTTCGCGGAACTTAGCCTGATCGGGACGTGCCTCACGCCATTCCTGATAGGTGTTGCGCGATGTCTCCGAGTACTTCACTACTATGCTGTCCCATCCTTCCGGGCGCTGGATGGCCATCATGCACGAGTTGTCCACCTTCTTGTATGGCCAGAATGTGTAGCCGATGTTGTTCTGTTTCAGCACCTTCACAAAGTCGGTCTGCCACTCCATCGTGTTGTGTCCGAACTCACCCATATACATAGGGCGGTTGATCGAGTCGCGGAAGTTGATGTAGTGCGTGATTGCCTCCTTGGTGGCTGGTCCGCCGTAGCGATGACAGGTGTACATCAGTTTGTCGTCGTAGCTGGCATCGTCGAGCATCCAGAAGAAACTGTTCCAGTGCGCTCCGCCCAACAGTATTATGTGGTTATCGTCCACCTTACGGATGGCAGCAACAGTCTTCTTGTACAGGGGTTGCAGTAGCTTGTACAGCTCGTAGCGGTTTTCAAAGTAGTGAGCTATGGGCTCGTTCATCAGTTCGTAGCCCAGTATGGTTGTCTCCTGACGATAGCGGAATGCTATCTGCTGCCATATCTTGCAGAACAGCTCCTGACTCCTTTCGCTCTCAAACAGCCATGGATATCCGTGTCCGTCGTCGATGTTGTCGCCAGTCTGTCCGCCTGGGCAGTCGTGCATGTCAAGGATCAGATACAGACCGTTGGCTTTGCACCAGCTCACCACCGAGTCGATGCGCTCAAATCCGTCCTTCGGGCCTGTCAGTCCCATATAGTCTTCATCGGTAAACAGTTTGTAGTTGAACGGCAGTCGGATGGTGTTAGCACCCTGCTGCGCGATAAAGTCTATATCGGCCTTTGTCACATAGTTGTCCTTGAACTCCTTCCAGAAGTCTGCAGTAGCATCGGGGCCCACGGCCTCCTTCATCATCAGGTCGATCATCCAAGCCGAATTGGTACGTCCGAATCCGAACATATATCCTTCGGGGTTAAGCCAGTTGCCAAGATTGGTTCCCTGTATCAACAGCTTCTCGCCATTGGGTTTTATCAGGTCGTGGCCCTGCACGGTCACAAACCCTTTCGCGCCCTTTTCCCCGCTGCCTGCAGTACAGGCAGCGAGCAAAAGCACACAAATATATAAGAGAGATTTCTTCATCACTATTTACTTTTTCTGGAATACACGAATGTAGTCTACCTCCATGGTGCATGGCAGTGCAGTATCGTCTGTGCCCTGAGCGCCTCCCCAGTCGCCGCCCCAAGCCAGATTGAAGATCACGTAGAACGGAGCGTCGTATGGCCAGTCGTCGCGACCCAGTCCACGGTTGTCGTAGCTCAGCTGAACCTTATCATCCACATAGGTGGTGATGTTCTTGGCTGTCCACAGGATAGCGTAGGTGTGGAATTCGCCTTCGGCACCATCGCATTTCATCTCGTGGGTCACCTGGGTGTTGTTAGAGTGTACGTGTGCATTGGCATGCAGACTTGAT
>ONYZ01000128.1 GCA_900322175.1 uncultured Prevotella sp. | reverse complement strand
GTACAAATCTGGGCAGCATCCTTGTAGGCATTCGTCATACGAACCAATTGCCCTGGGATGTATCTCAGACGTTCCTGTGTTTTTGAGTTATTACCTAAATATACAACACCTATCATGTCAATTTACTATTTGACAATTTACAATTTACAGATTAATTGGGAAGGATCTTCTTGACACGAATCTTTAACTCCATCGGGTTGAATGGCTTTACGATATAGTCGACAGCACCGATTTCCAACAGACGGATGCGCTCGCTGGTTGAGTCTTCGCTAGACAGCATGATTACTGGAATGTGACGGAAAAGCTCGTTCTGCTTAATCCACTCCAGGAAGTCGTCACCACGCATGCCTGGCATACGAATGTCAGAGATGATAAGGTCTGGCGTATTACCTGCCTGCAACCATTTTACACCCTGTAAACCATCGGGCAACCACTGTACGTCATAGTCGCTCATCAAGTAGATAGAGAGCACCTTTGCGATGGTCTCTTTGTCATCAAGTATTAGTATCTTCTTTTTCATATATGAAATAAACTATAGTCAATAGAAAGTTATTCTATTGTGCAAAGGTAAAAAAATATTTTTAATTGTAGCCAAATAATGATAAAAAAATGCCTAAAAAGGGCAAAAAAGTTGGTTTTTAAAAATAATTTAGGGAATTTTGTAGTTGAAAACGTATTAATAATAGTAAAACTTTAAATACAGAATTATGGCAAATAGATATTTGTTAGGCTTTGATGTTGGTAGCTCTTCAGTCAAAGCATCATTAGTGAATGCAGACTCTGGTAAATGTGTGGCAACAGCTTTCTATCCTGAGAAAGAAGCTCCTATTATGGCCGTTAAGGCTGGTTGGGCAGAGCAAGACCCTCAGATGTGGTGGGACAATGCAAAGCTTAGCTTGAAGAAGATTATGGCAGATGCCAATGTGAAGGGTGAAGATATCAAGGCTATTGGTATTTCTTATCAGATGCATGGCTTGGTATGTGTTGATAAGAATATGAAGGCGTTGCGTCCTGCAATTATCTGGTGTGACTCTCGTGCAGTGCCCTATGGTGAAAAGGCTTTTAAAGAGCTGGGTGCTGAAAAATGCTTGAGCCATCTGCTGAACTCTCCTGGTAATTTCACAGCAGCAAAGTTGGCTTGGGTAAAGGAAAACGAGCCTAATACCTATAATAGTATATATAAGGTAATGTTGCCTGGTGATTATATCGCCATGCGTCTTTCTGGAACCGTAAACACAACGGTTAGTGGACTGAGTGAAGGTATGTTCTGGGATTTCAAGAACAACAAGGTGGCTGATTTCCTGATGGATTATTATGGCTTTGACAATTCTCTGATAGCAGATATCGTACCGACCTTTGCAGAACAAAGTGTGGTTAGTGCTGAGGCTGCTGCTGAGTTGGGACTGCAAGCTGGTACGCCGATTACCTATCGTGGTGGCGACCAGCCTAACAATGCCTTGTCGTTGAATGTACTGAATCCTGGTGAGATTGCAGCAACAGCTGGAACATCTGGTGTGGTTTACGGCGTTTTGGGTGATGTTAATTATGACCCGAAGTCTCGTGTAAACACTTTTGCTCACGGGGTGTTCTGCTTTGTATTAATGGTACGGGTATTTTGAATGCTTGGACTCATCGTAACATTACTCCTGAGATTGGCTATGCAGAGATGAACGACTTGGCTGCACAGTCTCCTATCGGTAGTGAAGGCGTAACTGTTATTCCGTTTGGTAATGGTGCCGAGCGCGTTCTGGAGAACAAAGAGATTGGATGCTCTATTAATGGTGTGAACTTCAATAAGCATTCGAAGGCTCATCTGGTTCGTGCAGCACAAGAGGGTATTGTATTCTCCTTCTGTTATGGTATGGAAATTATGCAACAGATGGGTATGGATGTTAAGAAGATTCATGCTGGTAAGGCCAACATGTTCCTGTCGCCTCTGTTCCGCGATACGTTGGCAGGTGTTAGTGGTGCCACTATCGAGCTTTACGATACAGATGGTTCTGTAGGTGCTGCCAAGGGTGCTGGTATTGGTGCAGGAATCTATGCTAATGCCGATGAGGCCTTTGCATCACTTGAGAAGTTGCAGGTAATTGAGCCTAAGCAGGCTGATCGTGCTGCCTATGCTGAGGCTTATGCCCGTTGGAAAGAAGTTCTTGCAAGCAAGAAATAAGAGGTAAAAAGTAAGAAGGGAGACAAAAATGGGGCGATAGAATCTGCCCCATTTTATTATACGTATACTTTAGCTTCACGCTTGCCTTGTAATACCGCTAAGGCATTAAGGGCAAGGGCTTCCATCTCATCTTCCCCTGGGAAAGTGTAGACGGGAGCCAAGAATCCGATTCGCTTACGTAGTCGACTGATGATATAGTCGGAATGGGCCATACCTCCTGTGATGAGTATGGCATCAATATTACCACAAAGGACGGCAGACTCTGCAGCAATGTTTTTAGCGATATGGTAGATCATGGCATCAACAATAAGCTGGGCATGTTCGTCACCTTGTTGGATGCGTTTCAAGATTTCCCGCATGTCATTGGTTCCTAAGTGGGCATTCAGTCCTGCTTTGCCAGCAATACGTTTAAGAAGTTGCTCCTCATTGTACTTGCCGCTGAAACAAAGACGGATAAGA
>ONYZ01000003.1 GCA_900322175.1 uncultured Prevotella sp. | reverse complement strand
GGTGCCGAGGGTGGTACAGGTGCCAGCCCTGCATCAAGTATGCGATTTGCAGGTATCAGTCCTGAGATCGGACTGGCCGAGACCCAGCAGACACTGGTGATGAACGGCCTGCGTAACCAGGTTCGCCTGCAGACCGACGGACAGCTGAAGACTGCCAAGGACGTGATTATCATGGCTATGCTTGGTGCCGACGAGTTCTCGTTCGGAACACTGCCCCTGATTGTACTGGGTTGCGTCATGATGCGTAAGTGTAATACCAATACCTGTCCGATGGGTGTGGCCACTCAGAACCCCGAGCTGCGTAAGCACTTTGAGGGTAGAGCTGAGTATGTGGTTAACTTCTTTACCTTCCTGGCTGAGCAGGTACGCGAATACCTGAGTGAAATCGGTGTGAAGAGTCTGAAGGAGATTATCGGTCATACAGAGCTGATCGAAGTGAAGAACCTCGGCGGCCAAACCGCCGAGCACACTAACGGCGCCGTCGAGAAGTGGCGCACTATCGATTTTGCCCGCTTGCTGCACAAGCCCACAACCGACAAGGCTCTGTTCTGGGACCGCGGTGCTTACACCAAGGTTACCGGCGTGAAGGACGAGGAGATGATACGTGCTGCACAGAAGGCCATCGAGAACCAGGAAGAGGTAACACTCGACTATGCCATCAAGAATACCGACCGCGCCGTAGGTACCATGCTGAGTGGTGTGATTGCCCAGAAGTACGGCGAGGAAGGACTTCCCGACGGAACCATCAAGATTAAGTTCAAGGGCTCGGCTGGTCAGAGTTTCGGTGCCTTTGCCGTGAAGGGACTGGATTTGCGCCTCGAGGGCGAGACCAACGACTACTTTGGTAAGGGTCTTTCTGGTGGTCGCATCTCTATTCTGCCTCCAGCCCGCAGGAGTGACGAATTCAAGGCTGAAGAAAATATCATAGCTGGTAACACTGGCCTCTATGGCGCCACCTCTGGCGAGCTCTATATCAATGGTAAGGTGGGTGAGCGCTTCGGAGTGCGTAACTCTGGTGCCATCGCTGTGATTGAGGGTGCTGGCGACCACTGCTGCGAGTACATGACTGGCGGACGTGTGGTAGTGCTGGGCAAGACAGGCCGTAACTTCGCCGCTGGTATGAGTGGTGGTGTGGCTTATGTCTATGACCCCGATCACACGTTCGACTACTTCTGTAATATGGATATGGTGGAGCTCTCGCTGGTCGAGGATTCTGTTTCGCGCAAGGAACTGCTCGAACTCATCCGTCAGCACTATCTGCACACGGGTTCAGCCCTCGCAGGTCGCATGCTCGACGACTGGCACCGCTACATCGAGGACTTCATCCAGGTAGTGCCCATCGAGTACAAACGCGTGCTCGAAGAAGAGAAGATGGCACGCCTGCACGAGAAGATTGCCGACATCCAAAGAGATTATTAATTATCAATTGTCAATTATCAATTATCAATTGGAAAAATGGGAAATCCAAAAGCATTTTTAGAGATACACCGCCAGGAGGCGGGTTACCGTCCGATTCACGATAGAATCCACGACTTTGGCGAGGTAGAGCAGACGCTCAACACTCGCGAACGCAAACTGCAGGCAAGCCGCTGCATGGATTGTGGCGTACCCTTCTGCCATTGGGCCTGTCCGCTGGGCAACAAAGCACCAGAATGGAACGATGCACTATACAAAGGCGATTATGAACTGGCTTATCGCCTGCTGAACAGTACCAACCCCTTCCCTGAGTTCACTGGTCGTATCTGTCCTGCACTCTGCGAGAAGGCCTGCGTACTGAACCGTTTTAACCACGAGCCAACCACCAACCGCGAGGATGAGTGCGCTATCACAGAGATGGCTTTTCAGGAGGGATTTATCACTCCACATACAGACATCGTCCGCAATGGAAAGAAGGTGGCCGTTATTGGTGCTGGTCCTGCCGGCCTTGCTGCTGCTAACGACCTGAACCTGATGGGCTACACTGTCACCGTATTCGAGAAAAACGAAGCCGCTGGCGGATTGCTGCGATATGGTATTCCTAACTTCAAACTCAACAAGACTGTCATCGACCGCCGCATTGCCTTGCTAGAGCAAGAGGGCATCGAGTTTAAATACGGCGAGGCTGTGGAGGTGAACGATGCCTTTGCCAAGGAGTTCGACGCTGTAGTGATATCTACTGGTACTCCTACTGCCCGCGACTTGAAGGCTCCTGGCCGCGAACTGAAGGGTGTTCACTTCGCTCTCGAAATGCTGTCACAGCAGAATAGAGTGCTGTCAGGTATGGAGTTCTCAAAGGATGAGCGCGTAACAGCCAAGGGTAAGGATGTACTCGTAATCGGTGGTGGTGATACTGGCTCTGACTGTATCGGAACTGCCCATCGTCAGGGATGCAAGAGCGTTACACAGATTGAGATTATGCCTAAGCCTGTTGAGGGACCAGAAGACCCACAGAACCCTTGGCCCAACTGGCCTCGCACGCTCAAGACCACCTCTTCGCACGAAGAAGGCTGCACCCGCCGCTGGAACATCAACACCCTGGAGTTCTTGGGTAAGGATGGTAAGCTGACTGGCGTCAAGGTACAGGAGATTGACTGGAAACCCAACCCTGAGGGCGGTCGCCCCATCATGGTAGAGAAGGGCGAGCCAGAAATCATCAAGGCCGAACTGGTACTGCTGGCAATGGGATTCCTGAAGCCTGAGCATCCTCAGTATGCTGAGAACGTATTTGTATGTGGCGATGCTGCCAACGGAGCATCACTTGTGGTTCGCGCTATGGCTAGCGGCAAACAGACCGCCGCAAAGGTAGCCGCCTATCTCCAACGCTGATAATCACACAAACCTATAAATTATCCCTGATTTTCATTCGGATTTCAGGGATTTTTTGTACCTTTGACTTTGTCGAAAGTACTTTCGCTCGGAAAAAATCAAATACATTTGGTTTTTCGCTCACTTATTCGTACCTTTGGCGGCAAATTACGAATAAGTTTGTGATGACGGCAAAAGAAATCATACAATATATGGAGTCGCTGCAGAATGAGGAGCAGCGAAGGATACTCATGGGGTTCTTCAAAACGGGACCTGGCGAGTATGGCGAGGGCGACGAGTTTCTGGGACTGAAAGTGCCGCAGACACGCGAGATGGTACGTGCTGTTCCAAAGGATTTCCCTCTGAGCGAAGTGCCTGAACTGCTGATGAACCGCTGGCATGAGGTGAGACTATGCGGGCTGCTGATACTGGTAGCGAAGTTCGAGAAACTGGCGACGAAACGACTCGAAAATGACGAGAAAGCCATTCGTGGACGCGACGAAATCCTCACGCTCTATCTGCAATACGCTGAGCAGGCCAACAACTGGGATCTCGTAGACCTCTCTGTGCATAAGATTCTCGGCCACTGGTTGTTGTTGCCTACGTTCCTAGGTGATAGAGACTATAAGATGAAGGTGCTCGACGAACTAGCCCATAGCTCTTGCCTCTGGAAACAGCGTATGAGTATCGTATGTTCGTGGAAGACTTCGCAGATGGGCGACCCATCGTGGTGTCTGCGTTATGCTGAGATTCATCTGCATCATCCTCACGACTTGATGCACAAAGCAGTAGGTTGGATGCTCCGCGAGATGGGTAAGCGTGTTTCTACCGATCTCTTACGCGAATTCCTTCGTCAGCACGCTCATGAGATGCCTCGCACCACACTCCGCTACGCCATCGAGAAACTCCCCGAATCAGAGCGCCAGTATTGGTTGACTTAGTTCTTTTCTGTCATGTATTTCCAATAGCGTCGCGGCATGTCCTTCAACTGCTTGCGGGGGTTCATACGTTCCTTGATGCAGATGGCCTTGAAATACGTGCGCCAGAGGTCCTGGAACAGTTGGTCGTTATCGCTCAGCACGTCGGCATCGAGCTTGCCGTTTCTCAGGTCGAATGGAACAGTGGCCTCGTCCTCAAAGGTGACGCGGATGACGGTTTTCCCATCGTAATAGTACCCGTAATGCCTCTTAGCATCATAGATCAACCACGGCTGGTCGTTGAAGCGATCCTGGAAGTGGTCGATGATGATAGGCAGCACATTGTAGTCGGGTGAGACAACAGCCAGATACGTGCCATCCTTCGCCTTCTGGAAGCGGATAAACTGCTTCATCCTCAACTGTTCGTGCAATACGCGGCGGGCGATGTTCGTCACGGCCAGCACGTCGGGGTCGGCGAAGTTGCGTGAAATATCGCCTTGCTTAAAAATCTTACATATATATAGGAACAACGGTGTGTTCAGTTCCCGCAGCTCCGACAGCCAACTAATCGATATCAGCCGCAGGGCCTCGCGCGTCAACTTTTTCTCCAGTCCCGTCCATACCCTTCGTGCTTTTTCTTCGTCTGTCGTTACATGATAGGTCCGCTCGCAGAACAACGGCAGTGCGTCGCCCTCAGCAAGCAACTGCATTTCCGAGCTACGCTCTCCTACCCGTAGCCTTTCTGGCTGCTCCTTCAGCGCGAATGCATCGAACACTGCCGTCAGCAGCCCGTCCATCGTTCCGTCAAACAAATATACCGTCATTCTCCAAAGTCCAATTTCAGTTGTAGTTCTTCCGCAGCCCGCTTCTTCTGAGCTTTACTAATCAGTAAGGGTCGTAATCGATCTGGTCGCAGTTCATTAATGCCAATGATGGGCTGCGAGAACTGCGAAGTCAGTTCATTGCACGTGATAAAGTACTTCGCCTTCTTCATCACCACGCCCATCTTCTTCAGGTCGTAACTGGTGAGGCGATTGAATCGACGCGAGTTGACAATCAGATAGGCCGACTTTGTGCCCAGTCCAGGTACACGCAACAACTGCTCGTAATCAGCAGTATTGATATCCACAGGGAAGTACTCAGGATGCCTGAGTGCCCAAGCCAGTTTGGGATCTACCTCCAAGTCGAGGTTCGTGTGCGCTTCATCGACAATCTCATCTACATTGAAATGATAAAACCGCAGCAGCCAGTCGGCCTGATAGAGGCGGTTCTCACGCACCAACGGCGGCTGCTTCAAGATAGGCAGTCGTGGGTCGTAGGTGTTGACGCTGACGTAGCCGGAGTAATACACGCGTCGCATGGTGGGCTGTCCGTAAAGCATCGACGACATCGTGAGGATGTCCTTGTCTGTCTCCTTCGTGGCGCCGACAATCATCTGCGTCGACTGGCCTGCCGGCACGAATCGCGGCGCATAGCGGTATTTCTTACGGTCCTCTTTGTTTTCCAGTACGCCCTGCTGGATGAGCTTCATGGGTTGGAACACGCTCTTGTGGTCCTTCTCGGGAGCGAGGAGTTTCAGCGACTCCTCCTTGGGAATCTCGATGTTCACGCTCATGCGGTCGGCATAGCGGCCTGCCTCGTTGAGCAGTTCCTGCGAACAGCCAGGAATGCTCTTCAGGTGGATGTAGCCGTTGAAGCGATGCACCGTCCTGAGGTCGCGGGCGATAGCAGCCAGTCGCTCCATCGTGTAGTCAGGATTGCGCACAACCCCACTCGACAGGAACAGCCCCTCGATGTAATTACGACGATAGAACTCCATCGTGATTTCCTCGAGTTCACTGACGGAGAGCGTCGCCCGCTTGATATCGTTCGAGCGGCGATTGATGCAGTAGGCGCAGTCGTACATGCAGTAGTTCGTCAGCATCACCTTCAGCAGCGAGATGCAACGTCCGTCGTCGGCAAACGAATGGCAGATGCCCACGCCGCCAACGGTCGAACCCACCATACCCTGCTTACCTTTGCGCACAGTGCCGCTCGACGAGCACGACACATCGTACTTCGCCGACTCTGCGAGTATCCGCAGTTTCTCCATCGTCTTCTCTGTCAACACCGCCTTTATCGCTATTTGCTGTCGTAGCGCTTTCCGATTACCTCCCAGTCGATAATCTGCCAGAGCGCTGCGAGATGGTCAGGGCGACGGTTTTGGTAGTCCAGATAGTAGGCATGCTCCCAAACGTCGAAAGTCAGTAGCGGTTTCAGCCCCTTCTGAACGGGATTGGCAGCATTCGTTTCCTGCGTTATTAAAAGTTTACCATCCTTATCAGCCGAAAGCCAAACCCAACCAGAGCCGAAAAGCGTTGCGCCACCTTTTTGGAACGCCTCCTTGAATGCCTCGAACGAGCCAAAGTCGCGCACGATAGCCTCAGCGAGTTTGCCCGTAGGCGCATTGTTCTCCTTCGGAGCAGCAAACTGACCAAAGTAAAGTTCGTGGTTCAGTATCTGCCCAGCGTTATTCAGAATGCCCCCCTGTGCCTTACGCACAATCTCCTCAAGCGACATTTCCTCGAATCCGCTTCCAGGTAACAACCCGTTAAGATTATTCACATAACCCGCCAGATGCTTCCCATGATGAAACTCCAGCGTCTGCTTACTAATCACCGGCTCCAATGCATCAATCGCATACGGCAGCACCATCAATTCAAACTTTCCCATATCTCTATATTTGATGATTCACACTTCATTTAGAATTCACACGAACTTCAGGAAGGCCTCAACCTGATCCTTCAGCACAGCTTTTTGCTCATCGCTGAGAATCATGCGTCCCTCTGTCCAAGCCTCAAGGTTCAGCACGATGCCCGTCTGCGGTTCCATCACATCAGCTTTGATAAAGGTGAGCAACTCCGTCAGTTTCTCTCGACATTTCGCAGTTGCCATTTTTCCTCCTGCTCCACTCAGAGCCACCTTCTTGCCATTAATCACAGTAGGCGTCTCGTAATCACCAGCCACCAAGGGTCGCGACAGCCAGTCGAACAGGTTCTTTACATGACCAGGATAGCTGAAGTTATACTCCGGCGTGAACACCCAAAGCGCATCAGCCTCTTTCACTGTAGCTCGCAGTCGTCCTACAGCCTCAGGCTCAGGAAACTCAATGTCCTGATTCATCAGCGGCACATCCTTATAGTCCAGGTAAGTCACTTCGGCGCGTGCGCCAATCATTTGTTCAGCCTCGCGGGCCAGTTGTCGGTTGAAGGAACCTTCCCTCAGCGAACCGACGATAAAAAGGATTTTCTTCATCATACAAACTTTTATCTCAACGACCGCAAAGTTACGAATACTTTCCGAGATTTCCAAACAAAGTGATAGAAATGTTACGCTGGGCGATGACAGGACATACATAATAAGGTGTAAAGCCATCGGGATGTTTAGCGAGCAATTCGCGAGGCATCCCGATTTGTGGTTTCTTTAGATGGGAGTATCTGGTGGTGAAGCGAACCCAAGCCACACCTCTTTCACAATGTTACCTTCGGAATATATTTTTCCACCTCCTTTTAAATAATCATTCCTCTATATATTTCCTGATTTCCTCAGTCCATTTATCATACGCATCAGGGGCATTACTGCAAGGTATGTGGCAGCTAAAACCCTCCGTCGTCCTCATCATCCCACGACCAGACGAACGAATGATTGCCGTCACAGACTATTCGCCCGTCCTTGAAGTCCACGCCATTGTCGCGCATCCATTCCTCGGCATGCTCCTTCTGGCATCGGTCGCGCCAGTCATACCACTGCTGGATGACGCCTGTGCGCTCAGCGGCGTAGCGGAACTCTCCGAAGGGATGCCGTTTCTCTAATGCCCGATAAAGCTGGCAGCTGATGCGCTCGTCGGAAATACTGCCGGCAAACTCCTCCATTTGGCAGAATGCAATCCACGTCGGCAGTTTATCTACGGGGATGTCCTCGTCGCCCTCTGCAGGCCATTTCTTCCCCCAACTATAGTCCTCGCGCTGTATGACCGAAAGAACCTGTTGCGTAACATTCAAGTACTGATCCTCCCCGATATCGTGATTGTTCAGGGTGAAGGCCAATTCGCTAACGAAGTCTTGGCGCGAGTTATATCTTTTGTTTGATTCTCCCATAGTAGCAAAATTATTCATTCATCCTGTCCACAGCCTTGGCTGCCTTATCCTTGGGAAAATATTCATAGTCCCACTTGCTGCCCATCCAGTCGTAGAACTCTGACAGTTCACCCGACTGGGGATTCTTCCGCATCAGCTCCACCAGATGGTTGTAGCGATAGATGCCGCCGCAGTCGTCGGGCGGGCAGGCGTTGGCACCGCCTATAAGACGTACGGCACGGGGCTCGTCGTCGGTATAGTCGGTCACCGACTTCAGCTTCACCTTGTGATACCAGCTGTCGCCATAGTCGTATTCGAACATAACGCTGTCGCCCTGTTTCTTCAGGAGATGGCTGACACCATAGCGGCTGCCGTCCTTGGTTCCTGGATAAAGTGCCTCACCGCCCAGTTCGTTCATACTGGTGGCATAATTCTCCTTACGGCTTACGGTGAACTGGTGCAGATGGTCTTCGTCCCATCCCATAGCCAGCAGGATGGCCTGTGCCAATGAGGTGAGGCAGAGACTCGACGGCACCTCCAACTCGCGCCATATCAACGGCTCCGAGCCTTTCAGCTCTATACGCAGGGTGTACTTTTTCAGCTTCTGCACAGGCATGTATCTGGCCTTTCCGCCGTAGGCATAGCCGCAGTATTCCTGGCGGGGAGCCCATTCCTCGTCTTCGTAGTAATCTAACTCATCATCATCGTAATCCCCCTCATCATCGTAATCTTCATCGTCGTAATCCTCATCGTAGGTGGTCGCTGCGTCTTGCCAGATGGTCTCTGCACTGTCCAGTTCCTCTCTCAGGATACCAATGTCTGCGTTCTTGATGTTCTTACGCACCTCATTCGCTCCACCAGGAATGAGGATATTGGGCAGCTTGTATTTGCTGTACATACGGATGATCATTGGCTTGGCATCCACATTGCGTGTGTGCAGACAGCAGTGGATGATGGCTTCAAGGAGCATCACGTCGCCTACGGCAGGGTCAATGTCATTGGCAAAGATGGCCAGTATGTCAGAGAGCCATTGTTGCACGTCGGGCAGCAGTTGTGGCTCGCGGCGCGGCACGGTGCTAACGGCTGCTATGACCTCAGCCTTACTGAACGAGTGTATACCCCGTTCACGCACAAAATCAGTCAGCAGCGGCAGGTCTTCGGCGGTCACGATGCGGTAGATGCAGGCGGGCACCATACCTACCATGTCGCTATCGTAGAATAACACCTCGCCGAAGTCACGGTCCTGGCGTTCCATCTCAAGCAGGGCCGGCAGACACTCATGCAATTGGAACTTCTCGGCCATCATGATGGCTAGGTGTATGGGATGCATCCAGATGTCACCTTCAGGGGCAGAGTGCCATCTGTTCATCCAGAAATAGATGATGCTGTTCACTGACGAGGCCAGCGTGCTACGGTCTATCTGTGAGCAACTGTCCATAATGACTTCCACGTCGGGCAAGTCATCAAGGTTGTCGCTGGTATTGAGCAGCGGCTGCAAGGCTTTTGGCACATCGCCCACCATCTTCCCGTAGTCTGGATGCTGATATGAATAGTTTGTAACTGCGGAGGCCTCGCTAATAAGATTCAGGTGCTCCATAGCCTTACGCAAGTCGTCATCAGTAATGTTGCTGTTGCCCATTATCTCACGAACGATGGGTTCCAGCAAATCCATTTCTTCTTTTGTCATAATTGTAATATAAAATGTTGTTGAACTTACCGTTTCATCGTAATACATAGATTTTCTGGCTCCTTTGGCCTCGGCTGGTGATGCCGGACGAGGGGTCAAGGGCCAGTTTGCGCAGTTCCTGACTAGCTGTCGTTTGTGAAAGTCCCGTCATCCGCACATAGTCGGGAACCCTCATAAAATAGTTCTTCTGCATGATTTCGCGGGCTTTCTGGATGCGCTCTTCAAGCGTCAGCATCGACTTCTTGAGACGGCTTACGCCACCCCGTTCGAGCACACATTTACGGCTTGTGTTTCTGATTAGGTCCTTGTCGGCCCTATAAGCCACACCCGCTACCTGAATGCTATGTGCATTACGCTTTGACTCGCCGGGTTCGAAGGCATCTTGCAACATGTCGCTCCTCACGCCGATTTTCACGTGGAAGGTACCGATGCCGTCGAGCTTCACGGAGAATCCTTCCGCCATACACAATGCCAGTTTCTCGCTGACCTTCTTCTTAGCCATTGATTCTTTTCTATTCTATTATTTCCTGTTCTTTTCAAAGTTAGCCCTGATCAGTCTTTCCAGTTCCTCCAGTCCACCGCGTTCCACGGCCTCGTTGACGACCTTGCGGAGATTGTTAAAGCCCTGGCCTTGCCCCACCGTGGCATAGAGTAAGGCTGAGGCGGCTGGAGCGTTCTGCTTGCCGACATACTTAGCAACTGTAGCTATCTGGATGTCATTCTTTTCAAGGGCGATGAATGCCTCGTAGAGGTCACGAGTAGGTATCTCAAACTCCTTGTCTTTCTCCACATCGCGGATGATGGTGAACACATTGTCAGCCATTACCACCTCCCACTCCTTGCGGGAGCGGCTTACAATAATGTCCTCGGCATCGATCATATCCACAAAGTCCTCGTATGGCATCTTATTCATGTATTTCCCCATGACAGACTCTTCGTTACTTGTGTCTAACTGGTGAGTACGGGGACGTACCACCTCGCTGCTTTCGATGTTACGGCTCAGGCAGCGTGCCACGAACTCGATGTTGTCCTGCATTAGCAGTCGTCCATGCTCCCGACCTCGGATATCGTTGAACATCGCATCGGGTAGCAGGTCATGCTTCAGCAGATGTAACAGCATCTCTGGACTGCAGGCGTCACCACTTACAAACGCCATGCCATGCTCCCCAGCAAAGGCCTTGTCGTAATACGGATTGCCAGGATGCTTGATAGCCTTGGCATCGAAACACTGACATATCGTTCCATTATCCTCGAAAAATGAGGCCAAAGGTTGGGTCAGATAGTTCTCTGGCACAGGCAACTTTGTGCGCTGCAAGCCCAGTTCCTTCTCCATCCATATCATATAGTCCTCCGCGTCGCAAAAGAAATAGAGTCTTTCTCCGCCATGCTTGGCAATGAAATTGTCGTACTGTCCCACATAGTCGTGTTGGATTCTGTATTCCTGTCTTCGCTTTTCGAGATAGCTTTCCTGTTGTTTCTTGGTTGGACTCGACCACAGGCATGGCCCGTTGAGCCGCCATACGCCGCTTAGGCAAATGAAAGCTCCAGCCAGATGGGTATTATTACGAGCCAACTGTGGGACATTGCCCATGAAGTCTGACTGGGTAACGCTGAATGTATCACCATTGAAGTCTTTCAGTCTTACTCTCTGACCGTCTGTTCCCATTACCTCATATATGGAGAAGGGCTTCCATGCCATGTGGTCGATGGCTTCGGCCAGCTCATCATCGGGGTCATCCATGTCGAGGCGTATCATCTCGGCATAGATATGCTGCGGCATGAGCGACAGGGGCCATACGGGTTTATCGAACAGCGAAAAGCACTCTCCAGCATATAACTGTGTGTTCTTGTCGGCATTTTGGAAGAGATGTCTTAGGTTGGCATCCGCGTCTGGTTGAGTGTTTGTGTGCCAGCGCCCGAGGCAGCAGTGGCGGCTCAGCCAAATGAGTACAAGCTTCACGTGGTCAGCATCTTCCTGAGTCTCTTCAGCAAAAATGTAATCGGCTAGTTCCTCGTTGGGCTGGATGATGGATTTCTTGGATTCCCATAGTCCGAGCAAATTCTTGGCAATTTCCGCCATGCCATCGTTCGTGGGGTTGAGGACGCGTTGTTCGCGCTCAGCACAGAGGCTGTGCCAGAGCATGAACCTCATGGCATCGAGACTGGCACTGGGGCTGTCGGCATCTTTCGAAGCATAAAATGGCAGGTAGCTTCCATACATCTTCTTATATATATGGGTGAATGTCTCAAACACCCGTGTGCCAGAGTGCAAGTCTTCAAAATACAGGGCCAGGCTGATGCATGCATTCCTGACCTCATAATCTGCCGCAAAGCTAAGCTCTGGATTTATGAGATCATAGATATCGTTTGCCAACTGCGCATACTGCTTGTCTGTATCACAAGTCATGTACCTTGGATGGCGGCGCTTGATGTCGCCCGCTGTGATGTTGTTGCTGTTGAGTATTTGTTTCTTTGCCATAGTTATATCTTATATCAGGCTCCGGCGACGTAGCTCCCAAAAGCATTCTTGGGTGGCTTCGATGTCGCTCATGGCGTTGTGGGCACCGTCGAAGTCGTGGCCGAAGAGTTTGATGTAGAGTTCCTGTAGCTTGGGCCATTTGTAGCCATACTTTCCAGGAATACGGCAGAAGTCCGTACCAGCCTGCATGGTGCAGTATGTGCGTTTGGAGTTCATCACGTCTGGACGGTGCAGACGGATAAGTTCTGCTCCAAGAATCTTCTTGTCGAAGTCGATATTGTGTCCCACGACGAATGTCGCCTGATCGAAATCGGTCATGAACTCGTCGACGACAGCAGCCAGGTCGCGACCTTCCTCCATAGCCCGTTGTGTGGTGATGCCGTGTATGCGGACAGCATCATCAGGAATGATATAGCCGTCGGGACGTATGATGTAGTCCTTTTGCGAGAGCTTGTTGCCCTCGTCGTCCATCAGGATCCAACCTAATTGCACCATCCTTGGCCAGTTGTTGGTGTCGGTAGTTGGTGCTTTATAGTCACGGGGAACGCCCGTTGTCTCTGTGTCAAAGAAAATGTAAAGTTTGTCTGTCATTTTTCGTTTTGTTTATGAGTTATTTGAAAAAAGTTTGCCAACGAAGCTGAGCAGAGTCTGGACGGGTTTACTCTTCGTCGTCCCCTTTTTCTCTGTCGAACTCTTCCTTGTTGCCATAACTTTCAATTTTTCGTGCAAAGTTAAGCTTTTTCTGCGATATAATCTGAATCTTTATTGAAAATTTCAAGAAATATTTTGGTTTACTTGGAAATTATCAGTATTTTTTTGGCAAATAAGAACTTTTTTGTATCTTTGCATCGGAAATTGTTGTTGCAGGGTTTAGAATATAAGTTGCAAGATTTGAAACGACTGTTGCAGACTCTGGAACATAGGTTTCAAAGCTTTAAACATAAATTGTTCCATATAACAGGAAAATAAATAGTTAGGACTAATAAAAAACATAGAACGATGGCAAGTTACGTATTACAGAAATTGCCAAATGGCATGGGAGACGGCGAAAGCGCTCTGTTCCCGAAGATGCAGATTTATACGATGTTCGACTACGACAAAGTGGTGGAACTGATACACAGTTATTCGCCATCGTTCAGCGAGGGCGTTATCCGTGGCGTGCTCGACGGGCTGACTGTAGCCATGAAATCGGCATTGCCCAACGGTCACAGCATGAAGATAGACGGACTTGGTGTTTTCTCGCTTTCGCTGGGATTCAGCGACGAGAAGACAGGGACTTCTGGCGATGAGCTGAAACACAAGGAGAACTACCGTCATGTCTGTGCGAAGGGTATAAACTTCAAGGTCGATCAAGAGCTAATCAAGGACATCAATCTTGAGTCAACCTTCGAACGGGCTCAGCCAGGCGTGCAGCGTTTCGAGAGTCCCGATTCTACATTAGAGCAGCGTATGCAACGCGCCCGCCAACTGATTAGCGAGCGCGGCTATATCACGCTGAGCGACTATGCAATCGCCAACCACATAAGCCGTTCGATGGCCTCTCGCGACTTGAAGCGCATCACATCAGACCTAGCCTCAGGCATCATCGCCAAAGGAAGTCATTCACATAAAGTCTGGGTGAAAGTTTGAAAATGTACACAAAGCATATAAACATGGATGCATTATACCAACCATACAAGGACCTGACGGCAGGACAACTCAAGCTGTTGTGCTTCTTAGCCTATACAGGCCAGAAGACTGACGAGCAGATACAGGCACTCTACCAACACGGCGAGGACTTGACAACTAATCAGATGAAGAAACTGGTCAGCAGCCTGCGCAGTTTCTATGAAACGAGTTTCTACAGCTATCGTAACGAATATCAATTGCATGCCTATCATATTGCTCCCCTCATGCTTTACTTGTTAGACGTAATGCCACAGTGGCTAGAGCACTTCGACAATTTTTACAAGAAAAACCAGGCTCCGCAGGCCATGATGCTGTTGTACCAGCTGAAATGCTGCATAGAGAGCAAACCAGTAGAAACGGGCAACAGGTTTATTTCGTCACGCGATGCCGATATATTGGTGCCGCTGGCTTCCGACGCCCGCTTCCTACCACTGATGAAGGAATTGCTGGACATCCACCGCTTTGTGAAGGAGACGCTTGTTTACCAAGTGGAGCACGACATTGCCGACCCCAACAATGTCATAGGACAGATAGCCAGTCTTTATGCCAAGCGTATGATGACAACACATTCCCGCGAGCTGCTGTCTGGTGTGGCACTTTACGATTTCTTCAAGCAGGGACACTACGGCGAGAAGGAAACGAAATTCAAGGGACTTAACAATTGTCTGCTGGCTGGCGCACAGACTCTGTATATCGGCGACTATGCTGCTGCATTCAATATGATGACTACAGCTCTTCGCGAATCCAATAAGTCACGACATTCTCAGACGAAGGGTTTCTTCTCTCACGTGCTCAACAATTATCTGCTGGTCATGTCCTACTACTTCTACAAGCCAGACGAGGGTAGGAAGTTGGCGGCACTGGTGAAGAAAGACTTATTCATGCAGAAAAGTGAGTATATGCCTGTGGCGTGGTTGGCCGAATATTTTTCTAATGGCACATTGCCGTCGCAAAAAAGCATCAGTGCTTATATTTCTGGAGCGACGATTGGTACGGCAACTACGCTCAACAAGTATCTTGCAATACTGGTAGCTCGTTTCCTGCACATCGACGTGGAGTGGCCGAAGAATCTTCCGACCGTTCCCAATATACGCCTGTTGCGCCACGAGCTGTCACCTTGGTTGCCGCTGAGTGATGAGGAAAAACAGCAGTTGAACGACGACTTCGGCGGCGAACCGCTGTTGTCACGTATCCGCTATAAACAGCCGTGGGAATTGCTGCTTGAGGAACTGACGCCTCATACAGAGGGCAATCAGCAGAAAGAGGAACGACAGGTACGAGTAAGCTATATTATCAGTGGTTTTGACAAAGTGGAACCGCGTGAACAGAGCCGTTTGCAGTCTGGTGGCTGGGGAGCAGGCAAGCGTATGACAATAGAGCGCTTCAAGCAAGGTGCCGAATATATGGATGATACAGACCGCCAGATAGCAAATACGGCAGGCCGGTGGGATTACGACCTGGACTTGGAAAAGATATTGCCCTATCTCATCGGCTCTGACCGCGTCTATACGGGATCGAGTGCACCCTTCACGCCTGTCACCATCGATGAAGAAAAGCCGTACCTGATGATTGAACGAACAAAGACGGCCTTCAGCGTGAAGTCGAACATCGGACGTGCCGACTTAAGTGTGCCAGTGGTATATCGCAAGGACAGCGATACGCATTACACCGTTATCACCATGACCGACCGCCAGCGTTCCTATTATCAGAAGTTGCTGGCCATCGGCGGTTTCCCGTTAGAGGCTGAGGAGCAATTACGTGAGTTCCTGCCCAAGGTGAGCGACGTGGTGGAGGTACATAGTGATTTGGTGGAAGGCGGCACGACGCTGGAACATCGCGACGGTACGCCACAACTCTGCCTGCAAGCCTTACCACAGGATGGTTCGCCAGGCCATTATAGTATATGGTGTCTGGCACGCCCGTTAGCCGACGGCAAGACGCTGTTCGAAGTTGGGCAGGGATTAAACCCCTGTATAGCCGAGCAGGACGGTGTACGCTATCAGGTGACACGCGACATCAAAGGCGAGCGGGCCAACTTGGAGCTGTTGCGCACATTCATCGCTGATAACGACCTGACAGAGCTCGACGCTGACGAACTGTTTACAGACAGGACAGCCATAGACATGAATGCCGAAGGGTTGCTGATGCTGATGGACTTCGTGCGCCAGCAGGCAGAACACTTCTATATGGAATGGCCTGAGGGTGGGCAACTAAACCTCAAAGCGGCGCAGCCTGGCGCATGGAATATCTCGTTACGTTCGAAGAGCGGATGGTTTGAGGTGGAAGGCGAGATTCCCATCGACGACGAGACCGTACTCACAGTCGGGCAGTTGCTACAGTTGGTTGCCGAGAGTCCGCGGGGCGGCTTTATCCGTCTTAACGACACAGATTTCTTAGCACTCAGCGACAAGTTACGAAAGCAGTTGGCACGTTTGGAAAGTCTGACAGTCAGTAACCGCGGGCATCTGCAAATCTCAGAGTTCCATGCCTCGCTGTTAGGCAGTGCGCTCAGTGGTGAACTGGAAATCAAACACGATAAGCGCATAGACCAACTGCAAAAGAAAATCAAGCAGAGCATGGCCCAGCAGCCCGATATGCCTAAGACGCTGAAGGCCGAACTGCGTGACTATCAGACTGACGGTTACCAGTGGATTGCCCGTATGACGGGATGGGGAGCCGGCGTCTGTCTGGCCGATGACATGGGACTAGGCAAGACCGTACAGACCATCGCCTTCATACTTCACACTGCCAACCAAGGACCAGCCCTCGTAGCAGCACCAGCCTCTGTGGTGCTTAACTGGCAGCGAGAGTTGCAGCGCTTTGCCCCGTCTCTGCATGTCGAGGTGTTCAACACAGCCACCGACCGCAAAGCCCTGGTTGAGCAGGCGGCAGCAGGCGATGTCATCCTGACCACCTACGGTCTGTTCGTCACAGAAGACGAGGTGCTCTGTGGTAAACAATGGAACACGGTATGTCTTGACGAAGCCCACGTCATCAAGAACCGACAAACCAAGACGTCGGCAGTGGTGATGAAACTGCAGGCAACCCACCGCATCATCCTGACGGGTACACCCGTGCAGAATCACCTGGGCGAATTGTGGAACCTCTTCCAGTTTGCCAATCCTGGATTACTGGGCAGTCATGAGCAGTTCCGACAGAAATACATCGTACCCATTGAACAGCAAGATAATAAAGAACGCTCGCGACAGCTGAAGCGCATTGTCAGTCCTTTCATGTTGCGCCGTACTAAGCAGGAGGTCATTGAGGAACTGCCCGACAAGACGGAAATTAACATTCCCGTTGAGCTCAGCGACGACGAACTGGCCGTCTACGAGGTAATACGCCGCAGGGCCAAACAATTGTTGGAAGATGAACGATCGTCCTCTGGTGTCAGTGTAAATACGTTAGCAGAGATTACCCGTCTGCGTCAGGCGGCTTGTTCGGCAGAGTTGGTGGAAAAGAACTGGAAAGGGGAGTGTTCGAAACTCACCGCCCTGAGCGATCTCCTACAGGAAATCGTCGATGGCGGCAATGCCGTACTGGTGTTCAGCCAGTTTACTTCTTTTCTGGCGATGGTGCGCCAGCAACTCGACAAGCAGAAGCAACCCTATCTCTACTTGGATGGCTCAGTACCCGTGCGTCAGCGCGACCAACTGGTGCAGCAGTTCCAGCACGGTGCCTGTCCTATTTTCCTAATTAGTCTGAAGGCTGGTGGACTGGGGTTGAATCTGACGGGCGCCAACTATGTCATCCACCTCGACCCTTGGTGGAACCCCGCTATCGAACAACAGGCCACCGACCGTGCCTACCGCATCGGACAGCGGCAAAACGTCACCGTCTATCATCTCATCTCTCAGCACACTATCGAGGAGAAGATCCTGCGTCTGCACCAGACTAAGCGCAACCTTGCCGACGCCATGCTCGAAGGCACCAACGAAAGCCACAAGCTGACCAGTAAGGATCTCTTAGCTATGATTGACAAGGATTCTTAATTGTGACAATGATTCAATTGTTTTTTAATACAAAGCCTGATATTCTCTTCCGCTGTTGCGGGTTGCATGGCGATTTCTAGGGGTAAGTTGGAAGGGTTAATGCAAGAGACATGGGAGAAGCCGGCATCGAGGAGGAGTTGTTCGTCGGCTATGCGTCCGCCTATTAGCATGACGGGGACATTATGCTTTTTTGCTCGTTGCAAGATTCCAAAGGGTAACTTGCCCATGAGAGTCTGGCGGTCTGCAGAGCCTTCACCTGTGATTACAAGGTCTGCATCCTGTAGCTGGTCATCAAAATGTATGGTGTCCAGCAGGAGATCGATACCTGAGCGACAGTCCGCATTCATGTATTGCAGGAAAGCGTAGCCCAAACCGCCTGCAGCACCTGCACCTGGCATGTTTTGACAGTCACGACCCAAATGCTTGGCTGATGCCTCCGCAAAACGTTTGGCGCGAGCATCAAGGGCAAGAACATCATCGGACGAAGCACCCTTTTGAGGCGCAAAAACATGTGCCGCGCCATTCTCACCACAAAGCGGATTGGTGACATCTGTCGCTATCGTGAAGCGCACATCATCCAGTTGGTGCACATCGTCCCACGATCCTTGTTTAGCAAAACTATCGATAATAGCCCTTAGCATGCCTATACCGCAGTCGCTGGTGGCACTTCCACCCAGTCCTACTATGATACGCTTGCAACCTTTTCGTACAGCATCCACCACCAACTGGCCTGTACCGTAACTCGTCGCCACCATCGGATTGCGCTCTTCTTTCGAAAGCAGCGTCAATCCGCTAGCCTTGGCGATTTCTATCACAGCAGTATCGCCCTTCATAAGATACTGCGCCACGATAGTTCGCATCAGCGGGTCCTTCACGTTGACTTCCACCAACTTGGAATCATGGGGGCAGATTGCTTGATTCTGGCCAGAATCATGAACCTGTCCCCATGATTCCAACCAACCCTCGCCACCATCGCTCACAGGCACCTGTACCACCTCCGCATCAGGCATCCCCAGAAGGACACCCTCACTAGCCGCCTGATTAGCCTCAACTGACGTCAGACAACCCTTAAACGAATCAATAGCTACGATAACATTTTTCATTGCCATATATTCTTAATAAAGTTATTACAACAAATAACCGTGCTTCTTGAGTTCATCGGTAAATTTCTTCAGGTTGTCGTTCTCTACCAACAGCAGATAACCCTCAGCCCGTATTGTCATCTGACGCAGTTTCGGGTTGGTGGTTAATAGTTGAATAAGTTCTGTGTTCTTGGGGTCGATACGATATTGCTGATATTTTGTCTTTTCGATACGCAGTGGATTGCAATGCATCAGAAGCGAATCGAAGAACTGTTTCCAAAGCGGTGGCAGCTTCTTACTGACGAACTGTTTGAAGATGCCTATCTTCTCTTCAACGTCGCTTTGCGTCTGGCAGTGGGCAAGGAAACTTTCTGCCGATGTCTCAAACCTGTTGCGTGAGATAGCCGTCGAGGTATCGAGCAACAGCTGGGCGTATGGGTTCGGCTCCACTAACGAGCGGATAATCAGCCTGTCTGGGTCAAGTTCGAAATAGGCTGTATGTTCCTGTTTAGGCGCTTCGTAATCATCGGTAACACCCAGAACGTAACGGCCTAATGGCGTCAGACGGATGTATCCGGCCCGTGAGAATGGTGAGAGGCTGGAAGTCTCGGACGTAAGAGTCAGCTCCGCCATGCCCAAGCTACACAACATGAAGGCAAAAGACTGCATGGTAACAAGGCCGAATTCGGTAACGAATCTGTCGACAGCAAACGTCTTGCCGCTAAAGTCGTTGACAAGTTCTGTGCTGGCATTCTGCTCTGAGTGCGGGAATACAAGGGCGCAACTCTGCTGGTAGTCATTACCTACATTGCCCACATACATCTTGATGAGGATGGCCTCTACGGGAGTCCACTTTTCAGGTTCTAACTTCAGCCATTCAAGCATGAATTCACAAAGGTCGGCTATGTGGCTATTGTCGGTCATCGCCTTGCGCAGTCCCTTGATATGTGGCAGCAGGAGCGAAGGCAGATAATGACTTAATCTGCTGAGATTGCTGATCAGCGTGCGCAGATTTTCGACATAGTCACCAGCATGCTTACTTTTCTTTCCAAAGAAAAAATTTGTGAGTGCCAACGGAGCAATATAGAAGTTGGCTCGCATGCTGGCCTGCATTGGCTCTGAGCCGTCGAAGAATTCTGTCATGCCCAACTGCTTTGCTGCGCGCTTAATGTCAGCCTGCGACACGCCTTTCGCCGTCATGCCCACCTTGTCTGTCTGGAGCAGACTGGAGAGCAGGGTATATTTGACAAAGCTCTCCTGCTCGAAGTTAAAAGGTGTGAGCATGCCGTCTGGCAGTTCTTCTATGCATGGATTGCCGACTGTCTCAGGAAAAAAGATCGGGAAGAACAATCCCTGCACATAACTTTTTATGCGGATAAAGAATTGGTCGCTGCGGTAACCCCATCGTTCTTTATTGGCCGACAGGCTGCGCGACAGGTTGAAGAAGTCGAATCTGCGCTTGTTCCATCTCACATCGCTGGAGTAGTACGAATAGCGAGGCTTGTTGAACAGTTCATCGGTGGTGTTCAATATGTTCTTGGCCGTCTCCTCGCTGCACCATATATGTATCAAGAGGTGTCGCCATAGCTCGCGCATCTCCTCGCTTAGCGAATCGACATACGGCTTTAGGTTGCGCGAGTCGCTGAGTATGTAGGCCAGTGCGCGTGTCATCGACTCCTTGTTGCTGGACATTGAGAACAACGGCAGCATGTCATTAGCAGGCACTTGTCGACCATCAGCTTTCTGTATAAGCATGATTTTATCCTTCAGCATAGGGTGGAACACCTGTGCCTGTTTGTATATATCGTCCTTATTGTAATTGTACATTAGGTCGTCGGTGACCTCCTTGAGATGCTTCGCATCAGGTTCGTAGATGATGACGGCATTTTTCTTCTCCTCTTCGGTGAGTTCTGTGTCAAAGAGCTCTGTCTGTATTGGCTCCTTCCTGTATTTTTGTCCTTTCTTGTATCCCATCGTCTTATCCAAGTATGTATTTGATATCCTCCTCTGTCAGTCGTTTGGTCATGGCAGCATCGCCTGTGATGAGACTGTCTGCCAAGTCTTGTTTCTGTTGTTGAAGCTGACGGATTTTCTCTTCTATAGTGTCACGAGTGATGAGAGCATAACTCATCACCTTGGCCTTCTGACCGATACGGTGTAGACGGTTGATGGCTTGCTCCTCAGCAGCCTTGTTCCACCAAGGTTCAACGATATACACAGTGTCGGCCACCGTCAGGTTCAGTCCCACGCCACCCGTTTTTAGCGTCATCAGTAGCGCACGACAGCCAGGGTCGTTCTGGAATCGCTCTACGACAGCCCGACGGTCTCTGGTTGAGCCGGTCATGGTGGTATAATCGATGCCCATCTCCGTAAGCCGCTCACCCACAAGTTCGATGCCGGCAATAAAGTTGAAGAAGATAACCACCTTGTGACCGCTTGCTACCAATTCCTCCACCTGTTCCGTCAGTAACGGGATCTTCGGCGAAGATATGCTGCCGTCACTCAGGCTCTCAGGAACGGAGGCGATACGGCGCAGTTCGCTGAGCGCCTGAAACATCACCATCTGCGATTTCTCCAGTCCCTGTTGGGCAATGCTGTTGCCCACTAGTGTCTGGTAGTACTGCCGACGCTGTTCATAGAACCTTTTGTGGTCGTCGTCCATCTCGACATAGAGTGTCTGCTCCATACGGTCAGGCAGTTCCTTCAGCACATCTTTCTTAAGGCGGCGCAGCATGAAGGGGAATATTCTGCGACGCAGGCTCTTCGTCAACTCCTTGTCGCCATCACGCTGGATGGGATATGCATATTGTTTATTGAACTCGTCGAGCGTTCCAAACATGGCGGGGTTAAGAAAACGGTACAGCGAATACAGTTCTGTCAGGTTGTTCTCTATCGGAGTACCACTCAGTGCCAGACGGTGTTCACCTGTTAATAACATCACAGCCTGTGTCACCTGCGACGTGAGGTTTTTTATGTTCTGGCTCTCGTCAAGCACAATGTAATGGAACTGTTGCTGCCTGAAAGTTTCAATATCGTTGCGTACCAAGGCGTAGGTTGTCAGCACCAACTGGTGACGCATGGCCTCCTTCAGGTCGCGTTGTTGGCCGTAATATATATAATAGGTGAGTTGCGGAGCAAACTTCTGCAGCTCGTCCTGCCAGTTGAAAAGCAGCGACCGTGGCATGACTATTAGCGAAGGGTTCTTAACTCCCTTCAAATACACCTTTGTCAACATGGTAATGGTCTGGAGCGTCTTACCCAGTCCCATATCATCGGCCAGACAGCCACCCATACTGTTCTCATACAAGTAATTCAACCACTTCACGCCCTCCTTCTGATAATTGCGCAGTTTGGCCTTCACACCGTCGTATTTCATTTTCTGAGCGGCCAGTTTGTTGAAACCCTCGTAGAAACTGCGATAGTGTCGGAAAGTCTCACCTTCAAGTTTCTCCTGTAGCAGGTTCTCGATGTCTGGCAGGTCGAAGAACGACACGCGAACCTTCTCCGATGAACTCTTCTCAGCCTTTTTGAAGATACGTTCAAGCCGCTTTACATACCCCTCATCAATGAGGGCACGATTGCCATCCGACAATGTGACATAGCGCTGCTTGGCATACTGCTGCAAGAACTTGCGCAGCGAGAATTCCTCACCGTCCAGACTTACCGTGGCCGTACCTTCCAAAAAGTCGACGCCACTGCTCAGCGACAACTTCACCTTAGGCTGCACAGCCTTTACCTTGTATTCTCGCAGACGCTCGGCACCCAGCACTTGATAGCGCTGCACCAGTTCGGGCAGGGCTTTCAGCAAGAACAGGCCTGCCGTCTCCTGTGGAACGATATACTCACCGCCACTCTGCCATACTTCCTTAGCGGCCTTGCGGTCAGGAGCATAACTGAGGATGGTTTTGCGCAAACGCTCCTGCTCCTCCTGCTCGTCCATGTTCAGGATGCGGCGCAACACAACCTGTTTCTCCATCGATATCTGAGCATGCCACGTCAAGTCAAAGTCGCGCACAAAGTCGGCACTCACGCCGTCCAACGAGTGTGTGAGCCGCAAGTAGAGCGCCATGTCGGAATCCACCTTCTCAATGATAAGCGTAGGAATAGTGCTGATAGGCTGTAGACTCCTTTCCAGCGAATAGTCCTCGTATTGCAGCGATGCGTTATCTATGTAAGAATAGAACACGGAGAGGTATTGCTCCAACAAACTCTTAGGAAACGGCTCTTCGAAGAAGGTTATACGCAGGTAGTTGCTGCCAAGCGATGCAATGGGGTGTATGGTGGTGCCGACGAGTGCAAATACGTCGCTCAACAGACGGAATTTCTGCAGCGGGCGGTCACCCACACGGGCCATCACTTTGGGCGTGATGAGTCCCTCTTTAGCATTCTTAACTTCCTCTTCCAAGCATAGCACCACCTCGGCCTGCTCATCGCTTACCGTAATGGGGCGCATCTGGTCGTCTACCAACTGGTCGCAGCGTAGCAGGGCGAACAACAGAGCAGGATGGCTGCGTAGTTCAAAGCGCTTGTCGCTACCGCCCCAACTCATTGAGAATGACTCCGCTGACTTGATATCGTCGAGAATACGCAGCACATTGAATGTACTACCCTGATACAACCTATAGTCAGGCAGCGTGAGCAGTGCCTCACCATTCGTGTCAACAACAGTCATCTCAGCTCCATTTTCATCGTTGAAGTCGAGTCGGAAGAGCACTTTCACTCTCCCGCCTGTTGCTCTCACATTCCCCAAGGTAGCACTCCCCGATTTCCGGAACCGGGTTAAAAAACTTTCACTATCCATATCTTCAATTCTGATCTATCTTATAGTATCTACTACTATCTATTATTGATGTTTGCCGCAAAATTATATAATTTCCTGCAAATATTCCCGCAAAACTTCAGTTATTTGTCTTTTTTTCACTAAAAACATAGCTGACGCTGGAGGCTTATTCGACGCAAGTTACACTTTGTTACAAAATCGTGCTTTTTATTTGTAAGATGTAAGCAGAGGCGGGTGATTTGGGACTTAGAAGTTTACAAATGAAAGTTGGAGGGCAATTCTGCCTTTAAAATGGCGGTCGGGTGTTTGAAGTTTGAGGGTTATTGCCTACCTTTGCAGGCAAAAACAACGCGATATGGCACAGAAAATAAGATTCACCAAGATGCACGGGTGTGGCAATGACTACATCTATGTGGACACCACGCAGTATGATATTCCTGACCCTCAGGCAGCCTCTATAGCCTGGAGCGATCGCCACAAGGGCATAGGATCAGACGGACTAGTACTGATTGGCAAATCGACCGTGCCAGAGGCCGACTTTACGATGCGCATCTTCAATGCCGACGGTTCTGAAGCAATGATGTGCGGCAATGCATCGAGGTGTATAGGAAAATATCTCTATGAGAAGACCCACCCCTGGCCCCTCCCTGTAAAGGAGGGGAATGGTTACAAAGAGACTGAGATTCGATTGCTCACGTTGTCTGGTATCAAGATACTCTATTTGCATATCGTTAATGACATTGTGGAGAGTGTTACAGTGGATATGGGTGAACCTATTTTAGAGGATGAAAACCTGTTTAATCCAAACATCGCGAAAAGTCTATCTACTCCCATCCATCACAGGGAGGGGCAGGGGGAGAGTCTCTTTGTGTCGATGGGTAATCCGCACTATGTAATCTTTACGGAAGATGTAGATCAGGTGGGCGAAACAGGTAGAGCACTTGAGCATCACCCAGCCTTCCCCCAGCGCTGTAATATTGAATTTGCAACTCCCCTCCCTTTGGAGGGGCAGGGGGAGGTTTCCATTCGTACCCGTGTTTGGGAACGAGGTAGCGGCATCACGCAGGCTTGCGGCACAGGCGCTTGTGCCACAGCCGTAGCTGCCGCACTTACTGGTCTTGCAGGTCGCAAATCGCAAATCGTAATGGATGGCGGCACGCTCACCATCGAGTGGTGCGAGAGCGACCGCTCGGCCGAAGGACGCTCTTTCCAAAAGAATCACGTCTATATGACTGGTCCTGCCGAATTTGTTTTCGATGGAGAAATCTCATTGTGAAGATATTAGCATATCCCCATGATTTGGTTACAATCTGTAAGAAAATGCACACACAATTCTTTCAAATTGTAACTTACATAGAAAAAGAAGATAAAAAGTGTCGAGATAATATGTGTTTTACTATCAATTTGTCGTACCTTTGCACCGTAAACATAACAAAGTGTAAGCAAATTGTCTAACAACATATAAAAAAGAAAGTATGGAAGCATTAAGATTTCAGGTTGTCGGTGAGGCATTCAAGAAGAAGCCACTCGACGTAAAAGCACCAAGTGAGAGACCTTGCGAGTATTTTGGCAAGAAGGTCTTCAATCGTGAGAAAATGTACAAGTATCTGCCAAAGGACGTGTACGAGAAAATGGTTGACGTAATTGATAATGGCGCACGTTTGGATCGTACTGTTGCCGACGCTGTCGCTGCTGGTATCAAGCAGTGGGCTACCGAGAATGGCGTTACTCACTATACTCACTGGTTCCAGCCCCTGACTGAGGGTACTGCCGAGAAGCACGACTCGTTTATCGAGCACGATGGCAAGGGCGGTATGGTTGAGGAATTCAGCGGTAAGCTGCTTGTACAGCAGGAGCCTGATGCTTCTTCATTCCCTTCTGGTGGAATCCGTTCTACATTCGAGGCTCGTGGTTATTCTGCATGGGATCCCACATCTCCAGTTTTCATTATAGATGATACGCTCTGTATCCCCACTGTATTTATTTCGTATAGCGGCGAGGCGCTCGACTATAAGGCACCATTGCTGCGCGCTCTTCATGCAGTAAACGTGGCTGCAACTGATGTTTGCCATTACTTTGATCCCACAGTTAAGAAAGTAACCTCTAACCTCGGATGGGAACAGGAGTACTTCCTGGTAGACGAAGGACTGTATGCTGCACGTCCAGACCTGCTGCTTACTGGTCGCACCCTGATGGGACACGATTCTGCTAAGAACCAGCAGATGGACGACCACTACTTTGGCGCTATCCCTGAGCGTGTACAGGCCTTCATGAAGAACCTGGAGTTCGAGGCTCTCGAGCTTGGTATCCCAGTTAAGACACGTCACAACGAGGTTGCTCCTAACCAGTTTGAGTTGGCTCCTATCTTCGAAGAGACCAACCTGGCTGTCGACCACAACATGCTGCTGATGTCGGTAATGAAGAAGATCGCCCGCAAGCACGGATTCCGCGTACTGTTGCA
This sequence comes from uncultured Prevotella sp., assembly GCA_900322175.1. Lineage (GTDB taxonomy): Bacteria > Bacteroidota > Bacteroidia > Bacteroidales > Bacteroidaceae > Prevotella. Next base: position 49,472 of record ONYZ01000003.1, on the reverse strand, counting down.
CGAGAAGCCATTCGCTGGCATCAACGGTTCAGGTAAGCACAACAACTGGAGTCTCTCTACCGACAACGGCATACTGCTGCATGCTCCTGGTAAGACTCCTGAGGCCAACCTGCGCTTTGCTACATTTATCGTAGAGACCCTGATGGGTGTTTACAAGCACAACGGACTGCTCAAGGCCTCTATCATGAGTGCTACTAACGCTCATCGTCTGGGCGCCAACGAGGCACCTCCTGCAATCGTATCTTCATTCCTGGGCAAGCAGGTTTCTGAACTGCTCGACCACATCGAGAAGGCTGATAAGGATGACATCCTCGCTATGGCTGGCAAGCAGGGACTCAAGATGGACATCCCTGAAATCCCTGAACTGCTCATCGATAACACAGACCGTAACCGTACATCACCATTCGCATTCACAGGTAACCGTTTCGAGTTCCGTGCTGTAGGTTCTGAGGCCAACTGTGCTAGCGCAATGATTGCCCTGAACAGTGCTGTAGCCGAGGCTCTGGCTGACTTCAAGAAGCGTGTTGATGCTCGCATTCCTGAGTTCGAGAAGAAGCTGGCTGGCACAGGCCACAGCGCTACATTCCACGCTATCATCGACGTACTGCGCGAGGATATCAAGACCTGTAAGCCTATCCGATTTGACGGCAACGGCTACTCAGACGAGTGGGTTATCGAGGCTGAGAAGCGTGGTCTGGATGTAGAGAAGAGCTGTCCAAAGATCTTTGAGCGCTACCTCGACGAGGCCAGCATCAAGATGTTCGAGAGTCTGGGCGTGATGACCAAGAAGGAGCTTGAAGCTCGCAACGAGGTTAAGTGGGAGACCTACACCAAGAAGATTCAGATTGAGGCTCGCGTATTGGGCGACCTGTCGATGAACCACATCATCCCTGTGGCAACAAGCTATCAGAGCCTATTACTTAAGAACGTAGAGAATATGGTGGCCATCTTCCCAGTTGACAAGGCCGAGAAGCTTAATGCTCGTAACATCAAGATTATCGAGGAGATTGCCGAGCGCACATCAGCCATCGAGAAGGGTGTTGAGGAACTGGTTAACGCTCGCAAGTTGGCCAACAAGATTGAAGGCGAGCACGAGAAGGCTATCGCATATCACGATAATGTAGAGCCTAAGCTCGACGAGATCCGCTATCAGATTGATAAGCTTGAACTGATCGTTGACGACGCTCTGTGGCCACTGCCAAAATATAGAGAGCTGCTGTTCATCCGATAAACAGGAAGCATCAAACAATTCTTTTTTTGGTTGTTTGAAGTTTGCGTGGGGACTTGAAGCTGAGACAGTTTCGGGTCCCTCTTTTTTTATCGCTTGCGGGCTATCACGTAGATGATAACAGGTGCGCCGATAAGTGGAGTAACGGCATTAAGAGGTATCACCCCACTCTCGCCTGGCAGATAACATATCAAGTTGCACACCAGCGCCACTACCGATCCGCAAAGAAGCGTAGCTGGCAGCAGTTGGCGATGGTTATCAGTGGTTAGCAATAGTCGTGCGATATGTGGCACAGCCAGTCCGATAAACGCTACAGGGCCGCAGAATGCAGTAGTGATAGCAGTAAGCAGACCCGTTACTATCAGCAGCCAGTTGCGCACTCGAAGTATGTTCACGCCCAGATTCTCAGCATATCTGTCGCCCAGCATCAGCGCATTCAGGGGCTTTATCAGCAATAGTGCACCCAGCACTCCTGCCAGCGTAACTATCACAAACACAGGCATATTATCCATCGACACACCACCAAACGAGCCCATTCCCCACACCATATACGACTTTACACCCTCATCAGTAGCAAAGAAGTTTAACAGCGAAATGGCCGAGTTGCTGATGTAGCCTATCATGATACCTATTATTAATAGCATCACGCTGTTGCGCACCAGGGTTGAGAAGAAGAAGATGATAGCCATCACAGTCATTGCTCCTACGAATGCTGCCAGGAGTATAGCTGCAAAGCCTGTGATACTGACGGAGCCGATAGACAGTCCGCCACCAAGAAACAACATAACCAGCGCTACACCAAGTCCTGCACCGCTGTTTACACCAAACACGCTAGGACCAGCCAACGGATTGCGAAAAGCCGTCTGTAGCATAAGTCCGCTCACAGCCAAAGCTGCACCACACAGAGTAGCCGTAATGGCCTGCGGCAATCGCGACTCGAGTATGATAAATCGCCACGAAGCCTTGCCAGCCTCATCGCCCAAAAGTATGCTCACCACATCGCCCGCAGGAATCGAAACCGATCCCAACAACAGATTAAGCGCAAACAGCACCAGAACCACCGCTCCCAATCCCAAACAGTACACAGTTCCTCTGTTCATGGCTGCAAAGATAATACTTTCTGTCTAATTATCATACAATAATGTGTAAAATTTAATTTTATTGCGCCAGTCCTCCTACTGCAGGACTGCAGTCCTCTAACTAAAGGACTGGAGTCCTTTAGGTGGAGGACTCCAGTCATTGGTAATAAGTACTGAACCTACTATTAATCTATCCAGTTCAGTTTCTTAATATAAGCATCAAATTTCAGTTCTTCGTGGCCGATTGCCTTTAGTGCAGCCTCAACATCTTTAATATCGCTGGGCGAACATAGTCGCTCGCCCTTGCGACGCTCGAAGTAGGGATTGCGACCAAACTTGCCCTGAAGTCGATAGCGAAACGTATCGTACTGGCCAGGCAGCATGTATTTCTGCATATTGGTAAATCCCTTGCCATACACCTGGGGCTCATCGCTGCGATAGAATTCGCAATCGCCCATGGGCTTTGCCAATTTTGGATTCACAATCGTTACTCCCCTATAATCATCAGGCAGAGCCTGCATCGCCAACTGGCGAAGACAGTGATCGGCCATTTTGCAATCCGACTGTATGCAATGCAGAAAACAGCCAGGAACATCATTGTAATTAATCTTATTCATAATTTTAATAGTTTTTTCGTTAAACCTCTCCACCTCTCACTTTGATGGTCTGAAAGCCGCATAAACACAGGAGGTGCAGAGGCGTGAGAGGTTTCAGCAACCTCTCACTGTACCTCTCACTTAACCTCTCACTTTTTCTCCTCATGCAGCTTTGACAGGCACTACATCGTAGAACTTAACATGCCCTCGCTCAGAGTGACTGAATCCCAGGTCCTTCATCGCATATCCCAGATGAACCTTGGTGCTGATATCCTTCTTTACAGAGGGGAACTCCTTGGTAATCAGCTCCAGCATCTGAGTGCAGTTCATAGCCTGGGGCTTCTCGCCTTCCTTAGGTTTGCGGAAACAGGCCTCAACTATCTCAGCGATGTCCTTCTGGTCGGCATAGTTCAGGTTTATCTCCTGGATGCGAGCCACCTGATCGTTGTTAAACCAGTAAGGTGCCTTCAGCACATCCACCTCATACACTATCTGAGCGTAAAGCTGCTGATAATCTATCTCACCAGAGTTGTCGATATACTGGCCTTCAGGTATCTCGATGCAGATGTATCGACGGCTACCTGTAACATCCGACAGAGGATGACGATTGTTGGTGGTAGCCACAAACGATGCATATCGAGGACGATCCTGCTGAGTACAGCCATAGATGGTACGTCCGTTTACCTTACTCTTCGACAGAGTCTGCTTCAGAGCCGCCTGCTGACTGGGACGTATAGCCTCAAGCTCGTCGAGGTTTACTAGAAGATTGTTAGTCAGCGCCATCTCCTTGTCAAACTTGTTGCTCAGGTTCAGATGGTCAAGATAATACTCGCGCAGTTCAGGAGGCAGAAGTCGAGCCAGGAAGGTAGACTTGCCACAACCTTGAGCACCAATTAGCGTAGGCACACATTCGTTGCCATGCAGCGTATCCATCTGTCGCCAATGCGCCACGGCCGAGCGGCACCAGATGAAGAGGAAATCCATCTGTTCGCTGCTGATGCCAGGCAGTCGGCTGAACAGCTTTGCCAGATGATTCTGTCCGTCCCACTTGGGCAGACTGTCAAGATACTCCCAGATAGGATTATACATAGGAGTTTCATCAGAGAAAATCACCTCGACGATGTCCGTCTTAGGACTACCCTTGGTGATCTGTTCCTGCTTAGCCTTCTGAACTATGCTGTTCATCGACTCAGGAGTTAGAACTCGCCAAACTGGCTGATTATCAGCCTGTTCAGGATTCAGAATTACATACTCTACCTTGCCGTTAAGAACGTTTCGACGGAACTGGTAGTTGTCCTTGAGGAACTGCGCTACAGCGAGACAGCCCTGCTGAGAGCCTCCTAGAGACTCCCCGTTAATTGTCATTTTCTTCATTCTTATAATATAGTTCGTTAATGTAATATCTAGTCGAAGATTCTGTGCACTTTTCATACTCGCGTACGTTTTTCAAGTGTGCGCTTTCTCGATTCGGAGTGCAAAGTTACATAATAAAACTTTGCATTCCAAATATTTTCCCCTAAAAGAACGTTAATTTATGTAATTGTTAAAAACGGATGAGAGGTTATTGAGAGGTTGAGTGAGAGGTTGCCCCAACCTCTCATGCTCCAAATCCCCAGTGTTTATGCGGGTTTCAGAGCATTCTAGTGAGAGGTTGAGAGGTTTTGATGAAATTCCTATTTGGGCAATTTTGATTTTCCTTTCTGCATCAGTTTTTCGTCTTTTGCCACTTTACGTTCAACCTTCTTTATATCCTCTGCAGGGGCCAAATTCTCAGGTTTTATACCACGTTGTCCAAGCATACCACGAACACTACGATTATTCTGCACGTGTTCTGCGGTAATGCTGGTTTCGCCATGAAGATCCTTTTGTTCTACGTTGTAGTTAGTCATTTCTGTAGCCAAATTCTTGGCTGCAATAGTAAGCGTAGGAAGATAATCGGCCAAAGCACCACTTTTTATACCCAGTCGTTTTTTCATCTGGTCTGTAGAGAGTCCTACAAACAAAGCGCTATCACCTTTTGAACGGATTCTGCCAAAGCCTTTATCATCAACCCCTCGCTGGTAGATATTCCTGCTAAGCTGCTTTTCTGATGCACGCAGACGTTCACGAGTATTTAAACGTGCTATTTGATTTAATCGTTCTTCTATTAACTCTGCCTTACGTGTCTGTATGGCAAAATAGCTTTGAGCAAAAGCAATCTCCTCCTTCTTCGGATCGCCATTTTGGGCAATCAAGTAGCAAGCATATCGAGTAAGCATGAAGTCTTGTACATCACGCTGTGCACCTTTAGCTAAAGCTATCATTTTCGTGACCTCACGAAAATGATCATCCACGCTGACTCCCAAGGTCTTACACGATTCTATAGCTCGGCCAATAGCCACTACAAAATTCTCCCATCTAGCATACCCAAGAACTGTTTGCAGTTCACGAGCATACCAAACTTCTATTTCATTACCATCCTCATCTTTAACAATCTCCACGATTGCATCAAAAGCGGATTTGTACTGTTCTATTTTCTGTATATCCATATTGTTCTTTAGTTTTTTAATTTCGATGCAAAGATAATACTTTTCTACCTAATAGTATAATAAACATCCAAAATGTTACATCTATAGAATGTTAAAAATCATTTTTTCCGAATAAAACTTGGAAGTTTCGATTATAATTCCTATATTTGCAACGTCGTTCGGAGAAATGGACGATGACATTGAGGAGAGCTATTAAGCTTTGACCCGTCTGAGAATCTGCAAAATTCATGTGCATGGGTGAAAAGTCTGAAAGCTGCTTCTCCTGCAGTAGCATATATACTGCTCACTCCGCTATGGAGTCAGCTCACATATATACCTGCAGGTGTGAGCTGATTTTCATTCTTACATGCACGGGTATTGCAGAACCTTCAGACTAAGGATGTCGAGAAGGCTCACACTCTTTGTGATAATCTATGGAATGGAGAAGCCGAAAATCCAATAAAGAGTAGGTCTATTATTGTTATTATGGATATGAATGATTTTAAGAAAAGCCATTGTCATTTATATTTTTGTAGAGGACGAGGCTCGTAAATTAGTGGTAAACAGGGGAAACTCTGGTATTATTTACTTTTATTACAGGGAAAATACCTAAAACATAGATAATCAAAATTAAAGTAAACAATTATGAGAAACAAAATCAGTTGGCTATTTATGCTATTGCCATTTTTTATCGGAAGTAGTATTTGTAATGCTAAGGAGGTAAAATTGGGAACATATACGACATTTGTAGGAGAGAATTATAAAAAAAAGACAGGTCCTCAAGGAGAAGGAACTTTAGTAATGAAAACCAATGCCTTGTATAGGACGAGAAATGGGGAGAGTTACCCTGTTATGTATGATGTTCTTAAAGGCGTTTTTCAAGACTCACATGTAACAGAAGCAACTTTACAGTTCAATTCAGGATGGGTTTTCAAAGGAACCGTGGATTATTATTTCGAACAGTCTTCACCAACTAAAGACAAGGTAACCTATATATTAAGGAATGGCACAATTGAATCAGATAATATTCAATTCAAAACCAAAGTAAAACTAGCTTTTAATGACAAAGACAGCTTCATTGTTGTGCGCGAAATAGACGAAAAGTCTTTTTCTGTTCAAACTTCAAAATTCAATCTGTCATTTCAAGCCCAGAATGGAGACATGATACAAGGTTATAGAGTATTAAATGTGTTTGGTAAGAATTGTAAGAGAATTGAAAATTATATGATTAAATCAACAACTCGTTATTTATCTAATCCCAACTATTATCATGATAGATATAAGGACAAGTGGCAATTAGTACAATTAGGCCATTCTTTCTGTGATGCAACTGGTAGAAAAATAACTATAGACAAAAAACAAGGTACAGATATTATTAGGAGAGGAGAAAAAGAGTATGTAGAGTTTAATTCCAAAAGGATTTTGAGAGCATTACTTGTTTATAATGATGCCCTTTTCCAGTTTAAGGACTCTGTGGCTAAGATTAATTATAGAGATAAATCATCATTCGAAGGTCATGTTTATTCTAAATACCTCAATAACGATGGAGATTTTCGTAACGTTAATGAAATGCTCACGTCATTGCTTGGTAACTTATCATTTACGAACACGGATATATCTCCTTTTACTGGAAAGCAATTCAAAGAAGGAGATTCTCATATTATAGAGTGGAAATATGGGCATAAAATTGATGATATAAAAAAGGAATTGTTTACTGGAAATTGGGTTGTATCTGTGGGTAATTACGGTTCTTTCAATAATTTAAAAGAAGAAGGGGAAATTAATGTGAAAAGTGACGGGACATATACTTGGATTTCAGAGAATTGGAGCTATGGTAATGTAACAAAATACAAGACAGCTTCAAGAGAAGGAAAATGGAACGTTAATAAAAATGACTTTGTATTGGAACCTAATCCCAATGCGACTGTTTATACACAAAAAGTATACCCGTCAACATCGATTTCCAATATTACGTACAATCAATTAAGCCAGATGAATGAAGAAGCTATGGCTGAGGCGCGACAAGAACAAGCAAAGGTGCGAAAATCTGAAGAATTAAGACCATATAATTTTGATGTTGTTGAATTCAATAATAATGAAATTAAGCTATTTATAGGGGAATTCTCTTATCTGTTAAAAAAGAAAACGACGAAAAAAACAGTGATTACCTCTTCGCAGATAGTTGGAAGGTGGGGAACAGACAATGATATAGTTTTTGATTTCAATGCAGATGGAACGTATACGCAATACATCACTAATAAAATAACAAAATGGGAATGGGTTGAAGTGTACTCAGTTGCTATTTCTGGGAAATGGTCATATGACGGTAATTATTTGATTGCATATTCTAATCCTAGTTTAAGTGCAGTTCAAATTCGTTTGGAATCAATTAGTACTCAAGTATCTCGTGCACGGGTCCTCGCTCGTCAAAACGAATTAAAACAAATTGCAATAGAGTCTCAAGCAAATCATCGTAAAAATGACACGCCACGTACAACAATAGCTAAAATAACAAGATGGGATGAAAATAGTTTTAGATGTCGTGATACGAATAATAATGAAACGTTTTTCTTACGCTTAAAATAAGATGAAAAAATTAATTGTCATTGCAGCAGCTGCGATAGCAGTGTCCTGCGGAAACAAGCAACAGGCTCAACAGTCTGAAAGTGATTCAACAATTGTAGCCACAGATTCTGTGGTAGTAGAAGAAGTTGCTCCTGAAAACAATGCAGCGGAGTTGGATGCCAAAGCTATTGAGAAAATTCAGAAGTTCTATAAGGACTATGTCTTTGGACAAGAGGAAGCGACCGATGAGGTTATTAATAGCTATTGCACGAAAAAGCTTGCTAAGAAACTCGCTGATGACTATGAGTATGAGGGTGGAGGATATGCCGTTTGGGATTTCCGCTCTGGAGCTCAGGACGGAGACAGCGATGTACAGAAAGTGAATAATGTAGAGGCATTGGGCGAAGGAAAGTACAAGGTAAGCTATAACGACATGGGAACCAAAGGTTCTTGTATTATTTCAGTAGTTGTTGACGGCGACAACATCCTGTTCGACGAGATTAGCAACAAATAACCTTTTAGTATTATCATAACTGTCGCCTAACAACAAGGTGGCAGTTATGTTTTAGTACCAATATGCTATATCTGAATAAAACTTGTTGTCTGTTTGCCTTTCTGCTTTTGACCTCTGCTTTGCATGCACAAACAGATTGGGGACGTTTGCTCTCAGGTGCTATTAAGGCTGGTCAGGCAATGACCATAACTGATGAGGAACTGGCCAAGATTGTTCATGAGCAAGTTGTAGCAATGGATAAGGCGAACAACGTTTGTGGACAGAATAATAAATACAGCCAAAGACTAAATAGACTAACCAAAGGGATGACGGATGCAGACGGTATCAAGTTGAACTTTAAAGTCTATCTGACTAAAGAATACAATGCCTTTGCTTGTCCTGACGGTAGTGTTAGGGTGTTTTCTGCATTGATGGATATTCTTGACGATAATGAACTGCTGGGTGTGATAGGACATGAAATAGGGCATGTGGCATTGCGTCATTCTAAAAAGGCGTGGCGCAGCGCACTACTGAGGAGTGCAACCTCTGATGCCATAGCCTCCAAAAGCGAGACATGGGCTACGCTGTCTGATTCTTCGTTGGGAAGTATTACAAGTTCTGCTCTGTCGGCCAAACATTCACGCTACCATGAAACGCAAGCTGACGATTATGGCTATAGTTTTCTGAAGAAATGCGGAAAGAATCCATGGGCTATGGGATTGGCATTCAAGAAGCTAAAGGCTATATCAAAACAAAAGGACAAGTCCAAGTATTCAAAGTTACTTGGTGCTTTTTCTTCTCACCCAGATTTTGACGAACGGATAGAGCGTATGAGGTCGAAAGCAAATGGTGATGGCTACAAGTGTAACTAATCCATTTCTACAATTTCATATACTCTCACTTGAACTACATCTTGAAAACTGGGCCTTCGAGATATAATATATATGGTACACAAGTTTGTGGTCCACAAACTTGTGTACCGTTATGTTTTTAGCTTTTAAGAGCTTTTTTCCTTATACCCCTATTATTTCTTTGGAATCTTAAGATAAGACTTCAGGGCTTTTACGTAGGACTCGAAGGCTTGGTGACCTTTGGGGGTGATGCGGCAGATGGTGTACGGACGCTTGCCCTTGAAGGTTTTCTCCACGTCAATGTAACCAGTTTCAGACAGATTATTACAGAATAATTTGGTGGTTTGTGCAACTATTTGTATATTTGCGGCGTCAAAAAGATAAAAGAAACATTAATCAAATTATAAACTGATGAAGAAAGTATTAAAAATCGCGCTGTTTAGCGTTTTGGGATTGGTAATCTTGTTTGGAGTAGCCGTGTGGATGGAGTTTGGTCCACTGGTTAAGGGTGCAAATTCGTGCATGAAACTCGACGACGGGCTATACTATATGGAGTACAAGGGCGACGACGGGTTTGACGGACTGATGGCACAGGGCGGTATAGCGAAAGCCGACCAGTTGGCTGGATATGCCATCGAATTCCTATCGAAGGGCCACTACAAGCCAGAGATAAGCACCTCGAAGCAGTCATACGGATGTTCGGCACTAACCGTAAGCACTCCTGATGGCGACATACTTATGGGCCGCAACTTCGATTTCCCATCGGCCGTAGGCGTGGTGATGCATTGCATACCTGACAAAGGCTACGAAACAATCACCACATTCAACGTGGAGTTCTATGGATTTGGCGAGGATTTCAAACCAGAAGGATTTAAGAATCAGTATATGGCTCTGACAGGATTGTTTGTAGCTCTCGACGGCATAAACGAGAAGGGACTTGCCATTGCCGACCTGATGGCTGGCGACACTGTAGAGACGCATCAGAACACCAGCAAACCCGACCTGACCACAACAGCCGCCATACCATATATGTTGAAGAATGCAGCCAACGTAGACGAGGCGCTGAAACTGCTGGAGGGCATAGACATGCACTCTGACATAGGTTCGGCCCACCACTACGCTATGGCCGATGCAACTGGCAAAAGGGTAGTAGTAGAATATGTAGACAACAAGATGGTGGTGGTAGAATCGCCTGCTGTGGCCAATCACTACCTGTGCCAGCAGAAGCTGAACACAGGTCTTGACGAGGGTGATAACCGTTATGCCAACCTATGTGAGCGATTTGCTGAGACCAACGGCGTGATGAATCAGGAACAGCTTACTGACGTTATTGCATCGGTATCGCAACCACAGCGCGAGGGTTTTCTGGGCACAGCCTGGACGATGGTGATGGACCTAAAGCATCCATCTATTACCTATTATTCGCGCAGGCACTTCGATAAACCATTCACCTTCAAATTGCAAACTGCAAAATAAAGAAACAAAAAAGGACGGAGAATCTTATTTTTTTCTCCGTCCTTTCTATTCCTATTTAAAATGTAATATTCATACCAAAGTTGACACTGGCCTTAGAACTGAGGGGGATGAACTCCTTAGACTGCTTGCCAAGGATGTGGTCCATACCTACAAAGAAGTTGAAGCCCTCGGGATGGATATTAAGCACCCAACCTGCACTTACTCCAAAGGTACCAACACCAAAACTCATGCCGCCATCGAGCCAGTCTGTGGGGACCCAGTTGGTACTCAGTCTAGCTTCAGTCCATGAGTAATCGCCCTGAAAACGAGTGCTACTTAACAGTCCGAATGACAGTTTGCGATAAACAGGAAGGGTATATTCTGCACCCAGATTGAGCGAGGCACCAATGCCTGTGGTACGTCCGCCCTGATCTCCCTGATCCTGAAGGTGGGCGAAATCGGCTAACTGGTCGGAGTATTTCTCCCCTTGATTCTTAATAGAATTATTGCTGCTCTTAGCTACTTCTGCATCGTGGAAGCCATCAAACTCGAAGGTATTACTGATGTTGCGGGCTTGCATATCGTTTGACCAACTGATAAAGCCGAGGTCGAGCAATGCTGCTGAGAACGACCAGTCGTCATTCAGCTTGTAAGAGGCGCCGAGGTCGATGGCCATTCCCAAACCTCCTATACCAGCTCCGTCAACGTCTACATCGTCAATATACTTATAGTTGCCTGGTCGCTGTTTGTACTCCTTGTTCTTCTCTTTATAGGAAAAACCTTTCATAGAGACATCTGCGATAGCATTGGCTGTAACTAGCCACTTGTTGGCATCGTCAAGTTGAGCCTGTACGTTTTCCATCTTGACATCAGCTCGACCAACACCCAACAGCACCTTGAGTTTGGCACCAACACGTAGCTTTTCGGATAGCTGGCGAGAGTGGCCTAAGGCAATCTCTGCGTACGAAATGGCTCCAACACTAATGTCGCCAATATTATAGTCTTTGTTGCCAGTATTCTTGGCAAACTCGAACAATTCGTAAGGCAATGAGACACCAAAACTGGTCTTCGAATTAATCTCAATGGTGTTGTAACCACCCCAGGCTTTGAAACCTGCTGACAGAATGGTTACTCCCATATTGCTGATAATACGATTGTTACCACTGTTAAAGCCATCGAGGGCTGTAGATACATCTATGCTGGGATGTAGGAATGTTGCCATACTCTTCTGTCCGTTGATGCCTGCCATCGGATTGTGCATGATGACAGCGTCATAACCGAAGTTGCCCTGCATTCTAACATTGAGGTTACCCAAACCAGGAATCGACACATAACCCTGATCGTTTCCAAAAGCAGGATTCATAGTGTGACGGAACTTATAATCGTCAGTGAAGTAGGCCGAGTTTAGCGACTGGGCTATTGTTGCAACCACCGATAGCATGAAGGTGGCAACAAGTATCAATTTCTTTTGTTTCATCTTATTATTGCTTTTCAGGGTTCAACATTAGTTTGCATCAACCACAACTTTGCCATTGAGCTGGAGTTTGATATTGTTCAGGATAATCTGCTGGTTTTTGTTCAGTGTTTTACCCTTCAGCGTAGCATCTGACGGAGCTGTGACACTCAGATGATAATTGATGCCGTCGAGTTGCTTCAGGCCATTGCCATTTGTATCTGCAATCTCGTATTGAATTTCACCATCAACAGCTCCTGCCAGGACCTTATTTTTAATAGGCGTTATGGTCAGAGCTGTCAGAACCTGTCCATTCTTATCCAGTGGTGTGATATTGATCTCAATGTCGGCAGGAACACCATTCTTAACATTTGCTGTCAAAGTAGCTTTTGAACCATCAGAAAACTGGATCTTATCGATATCCTTATTCCAGTCACCTTCATTATCATTATAGATGATGACAGCTTCATCGCCCAAGGCCAGAGGAGCAGTGAAACGATAGGCTGGTGTGAGTGTGTAGCCTGGTTCGCCTAAAAGTATTGTTACATCTTCTGTTTGTGTTGCCTCAAAACTGGTGATGTCGATGGTAATCTTCATACCCTCATTAAGTCTATGAACAATGTCAGAGAGGTTGCTGGCGATAATAGGTGTATAGCCACTCAATCCTTCAGGAGCCTTGCGGCAGATGACGAGTCGTGACTGGCCATTTGCAACAATGGGTAGCGCATTGCCCTGAGCCTTGGTCAGCGTAACAAATCCGTTGAGTGACGTTGAACCGAGTCTTGCCTCTACAATACCTCCAAGTGGCATATTGGATGTAATGTCAAGCCATATCTGAGGATTGTCAATGTCGGCAACGACTCGCGCATCTGACAAGAAGTCTGGCAGCGAAGTAATAGTGGTAGAACCTACTTGCTGAACATTGATGGTAGGCTTGAAAACACCTGTGGCAGATGTTATGGTGATAGCCTCTACATATACTGTAGCATTCAAGTCGACTGTAGGTGTTGAAGGCTTGTTCAACTCATTTATTTTCAGAGTCAGGTTAATATTGCCCTTCATCTTAAACTCGCCATTATCAATGTAAGCATAGTCAGTATCATCTGCACTTGTTGGCTGTTTGATTCTGATGCCTTTAATGATAAGTTCGATGGTGTTAGCTCCTGAAGGATTTGTCAACCTCACAATATTGCCAGACTCCACACCTTGTGGAATGTCCAGAACGTCAGGTAGATCGAGTGTGATTTCTGACTTTTTTATCAGTGAAGGCACCGTAAGGTTCAATTTCAGGCTGACACCATTGTCGCCACCAACAGCCACGTAGCTTAATGATTTCACCTCGTCAGGAACAGTAAATACATAATCCATTTTGCGAACATCCTTGCTGATAGTTAGCATGTTTTGCAATTCTTGAGGAAGTGTAGAGCAATCTATGGTTGTGATTGGTAGATCCATCACTTCGTTGGGAAGATTGAAGATGAAAGCATAATCCTGATAATTGTCGGCTGACAAATTGATAGGGTCAACCTTTACAGTAACGGGATCTACCTTCTCTGGATCTTTTTCGAAACGGTAGTCTCCGTTGGCATCGATACTAATCAGATCTGTACTGCCAAGATTCAAGATATCATCCAGTTTTACAATTACAGAGTTGTTACTTGGCAACGTCAGTTGTCCGCTACCCAATCCCAAGGTAAAATCTACCTTATCAAGATCATAGTCTGCATCAGTACAGCCAAGCAAAAGTGCACTGCCACAGACAGCTGTCAGCATGAACAACTTTGAAGTTTTGAATAGTTTTTTCATTCTTTTCGTTATTTTATGTAGGTTAGTAATATTGTTTTTGCTTGTTACATGTAACTTTTGACCACAAAGATAGTCATTTTTTTCTATATTCCAAACGTTTTTTCTATTTATTTAACTAATAAATATGTTCGGATATCTAATCGAAACTGTAAAATAAATATAAAAAACTAAGCATTCGTCATAATGATGAGTGCTTTTTTGTATATTTGCAAACGAGAAGTGGAATGATTATTAACCGATGGGATTATGGGAAAGCCTGATTTTAGTAAGATAACGGATTTTTATTTTCGTCACAAGTGGCCGTTTTGTGTGCTTGGCGTGGTGATGATTGTTGGTTTGGTGCTGATGCTGGTTTTCAGTAGACAGACCATCCAGCAGAACGCTATGAACGAAGCAACGCTGACATTGGAGAAAATGACTAACTATGCCGACGAGCGAATGATGCATATAGAGGCTGCAGCCGACAGTCTGATACTACAGATAGAGTCGCACCTAAGTCAGCCCGACATGATGTTTGACTACAGCCGTGACCTGGTGTCAAACCACCCAGATATAATGGGATGCAGCGTGGCGTTCGAACCATACTTCTTTTTGGAGAAGGGACGCTATTTCTCGCCTTACTCGTATAAGAACAACGGTCGTATAGACACAGAACAGGAAGGCGACGACGAGTATAACTACTTTAAGATGGACTGGTATAAGGTACCACGCAAACTTGGACGCAAATGCTGGATTGAGCCATTCGAAGAGACTAATACGACGGGCATCATCGTACATGAGGTGATGACATCATACTGTCAGCCTATCAACGATGCTAAAGGAAAAGGTGTAGGAGTATTGTCAGTAGACGTACCAATAGAGTGGTTGAGCAGTCAGGTTAAGTCGCAACACCCCATGCCGCAATCGTACTGCATGCTGCTAGGTGTAAAGGGCACATACATCGTACATCCTGACAACACAAAACAACTGCATAAGACCATCTTTGACACAGCTGAAGAACTAGGCGACTCGGCTCTGGCAAAGCTTGGCAAGGAAATGATTGGAGGCGAGACTGGCTATAAGTCGATAACGATAGACGATGACCAACGCTACATATTCTATATGCCATTCCGCAAGACTGGTTGGAGCATTGCTCTGGTATGTCCTGACGAGGTGATACTTAGCGACTATTACAAGCTGATATACGTATCGATACCACTATTTATAATAGCATTGATATTGGTACTGCTGCCCATCTTCCGCAGAAAAAAATAAGTCCATTCGTCACAAAAAGTTGCAGAATATCCCTAATTGTTTGGTATATTCTGCAACTTTTTTTATCTTTGCAGCGTTATTTTTATGAATTATAGTGTAGCAAAATGCACTTCTGAAACGTCTAAGAATAAAAACGGATTATTTAAACTATAATAATTAAAAGATGAAAAAACTATTTCTAGCCGTTGCTCTGGCCCTGGTAAGTGTGGCAGGCTCGGCACAAAACTTCAAGCAAAACATGGACACCAGCGTAAAACCTGGTGACGACTTCTGGCAGTATGCCGTAGGTAATTGGCTTAAGAACAACCCTCTGGACAAGCAGCATCCTGACAACGGAGCATTCGTTGACCTGTCGGAGTTGAACAAGGATCGTATCAATGCGCTCATCATGAAGTATGCCGAAAAGAAGGATCTGCCACAAGGTTCTGACGGACAGAAGATTGGTGCGCTCTATCGCCTGTATATGGACACCATAACCCGCAACAAACTGGGCTATCAGCCCATTCTGCCTTATCTGAAGAAGGTACGCGAACTGAATACTCGCGAAGAGGCACTGAAACTGATGTGCGAGTTTGATGCAAAGGGATTCAATACTGCTCCATTTGGTATCAGCCTGTCGCTTAATCCATTCAACTCGTCAGAGTATATGATTGCTGGTGGTCATGGTGGTGCATCGCTTGCACAGGAGTATTATACTGAACCCAACGAGCAACAGAAGGCAACTGTAAACGCCATTAAGGCTCTGAACAAAGACTTCTTTAAGATGGTGGGCTATAGCGATGAAGAAGCTCAGAAGAAAATGGAAGCCGAGTGGGCTATCGAGCATGCCATCGGCGTGAAGACTCTGAATCAGGTAGAAAGCCGCAATCCTATGGCTACCATCCACATCATGCCTTGGGAACAGTTGCTACAGGACTTTAAGGGTATCGACTGGACAGGCTATCGCGACGCTTTGGGCATGCCAAAGGATATCGACAAGGTGAACATCAGCGAGATTGCACCTCTGCATGAGGTTGAGAACATCCTGGCCAATACCAGCCTGGAAGACCTGAAGTCGTATATGGAGTTGCACGTCATCAAGGCCTTTAGCGGATTTCTTTCTGACGAATTCAGCGATCGTCAGTTCGAGGCCAACAAGGTTATTACAGGTGTACAAGAGCAGCAGCCAAGATGGAAGCGCGCTGTTAGCGTAATCGGCGGCAACCTGGGCGAGACAGTAGGCAAACTGTATGCTAAGGAATACTTCCCTGAGTCGAGCAAACAGCGTGTGATTCGTCTGGTTAAAGACTTGCAGAAGGCATTCGAAGATCGTCTGAAGGAGAACACATGGATGAGTGATTCTACCAAGGCTAAGGCATTGGAGAAACTGCACGCTATGTATATCAACGTGGGCTATCCTGACAAGTGGCAGGACATGGAGAAGTTTGTTGACATTCGCGAAAGCGAGAACCTGATTGAGAACTATATCCGCATCGTTCAGGAGTCGCGTGCAGCAATGTTCCGCAAGTATTGGCATCAGCCTGTAGACAAGACCCAGATGGCTTGCACACCACAGACAGTTAACGCATTCTACCACCCACTCTTCAACAGCATCAACTTCCCTGCAGCCATCCTGCAGCCACCATTCTTCGATCCAGAGGCTGACTACGCAGCAAACTATGGTGCTATCGGCGTAGTAATTGGTCACGAGATGAGCCATGGATTCGACGATCAGGGTTGTCAGTTTGACAAGGACGGAAACCTTAAGAACTGGTGGACAGCTGATGATAAGGCTAAATACGATGAGCGCACCAAGGTGCTGGCCGACTGGTTTAGTGAGCAGGAGGTTCTGCCTGGACTGAAGATAAACGGACAGAAGACCCTGGGCGAGAACATCGGCGACAATGGTGGACTGAAGGTTGCCTATCGTGCATTCGAGAACCGTATGAAGGAGGAGCCTCTGAAAAAGGTAGAAGGCTTTACACCTGCTCAGCGCTTCTATCTGGCTTATGCACGTGTTTGGGCCAGCAACGCCACACCAGAGTATACTGCTATGATTGTGAATAGCGACGTACATTCGCCCAATCGTGCTCGTGTGATGGCCGCTCTGCCTATGATCGACTCATGGTATGACGCATTCAAAATCAAGCCTAAAAACAAGATGTTTATCACCAAAGACAAGCGTGCACATATTTGGTAAGAAAACTATTTGAAATTGAATATTGTCCCCGATTCACGATGCTGAATCGGGGATTTATATTAGTACAATAGAATCATTTCGCTATAATTGTTTGGATGTATCGACAATTTGTTGTAATTTTGCAGCCAAATTTATTAAATAGGTATAGCATGATACAATCGATGACAGGCTACGGCAAGGCTGTCGTAGCATTTAAGGAGAAGAAGATTCACGTAGAAATCAAGTCGCTGAACTCAAAACAGTTGGACTTGAACACACGTATTGCACCACTCTATCGTGAGAAAGAGATGGAAATGCGCCAGATGGTGGCTGAGGCTCTGATTCGCGGAAAGGTGGACATGAGCGTATGGGTAGAGAAGGATATGGCAGTAGACCCAACACCTATCAACGCACAACTAGTAGAAAACTACTATCAGCAGATTAAGACAATATCAGAAAAGACAGGCATCCCTGCACCTGAGGACTGGTTCTACACCCTACTCCGTATGCCAGACGTAATGACAAAGACAGACGTAGAAGAGTTGGACGATGAAGAGTGGGCACTAGTAAAAGGCGGAGTGGCCGAAGCTCTGAAGAACCTGGTTGACTTCCGTACCCAGGAGGGAGCTGCACTACAGAAGAAGTTTGCCGAGAAGATTGATAATATTGCAAAACTGATGGGCGAGATTGAGCCATTCGAGAAGAGTCGTGTGGAGAAAATCAAGGCTCGTATCATAGACGGACTGCAGCAGATTCCAACGGCCGACTACGACAAGAATCGTCTGGAGCAAGAGTTGATTTACTATATCGAGAAGTTAGACATCAGTGAGGAGAAGCAGCGACTGGCCAACCATCTGAAGTACTTCCGCGATACTATGAACGAGCCTGCTGGTCAGGGTAAGAAGCTAGGCTTCATCGCTCAGGAGATGGGACGCGAAATCAATACAACCGGTTCAAAGAGTAATCAGGCCGAGATGCAGAACATCGTGGTTAAGATGAAGGACGAACTGGAGCAGATTAAGGAACAGGTTCTTAACGCACTTTAAACGATGGCAAAAGGTAAACTTATTATTATATCGGCTCCATCGGGCACTGGCAAGAGTACGATTATATCGTGGTTGATGAAAGAGCACAAGGAACTTAATCTGGCCTACTCTATCTCGTGCACATCGAGAGCTCCTCGCGGCACTGAGAAGAATGGAGTTGACTACTTCTTCTTGACACCAGAAGAGTTTCGTCAGCGCATAGATAACGATGAGTTTCTAGAGTACGAAGAGGTATATACCGACCGCTTTTACGGCACGCTGAAGTCGCAGGTAGAAAACCAGCTTGAAGCAGGACAGAACGTGGTGTTCGACGTAGACGTAAAGGGTGGAGTAAACATCAAGAAATTCTATGGCGACAAGGCTCTGAGCCTGTTTATCAAGCCCCCATCGATAGGCGAACTGCGCAAGCGACTTGAGGGGCGTGCTACTGATGCACCAGAGGTTATCGACCAGCGAATAGCACGTGCCGAATTCGAACTCTCGTTTGCCGACAAGTTCGACAAAGTTGTCATCAACGATGTGTTGGACTATGCCGAGGCTGACGCACTGAAAGTTATCAAAGAGTTTCTTGAAATAGAATGATAAGGACGGGAATCTTTGGCGGATCGTTTAATCCGATACACAATGGACACATTTCGTTGGCTCGACAGCTACGTGAGAAAGCCGGGCTCGACGAAGTGTGGCTGATGGTTTCGCCACAGAACCCCATGAAAGCTACAGCCGACCTGCTGGACGACAAATCGAGAATGGAGATGGCCCGACTGGCTGTTGCTGGCGAAGAGGGTATCATCGCCAGCGACTATGAGATGCATCTTCCCAAACCATCTTACACCTGGAACACGCTACAAGCCCTGAAGCAGAATTATCCTGACCGCGAGTTTGTATTAATGATAGGTGGCGACAACTGGCAACTATTTGATAAGTGGTATCGTGCTGACGATATTCGCAACGAGTTTCAGATCATCGTTTACCCTCGTCGTGGTAGCGAAGGCGGCATCGACGGGTTGGAACTAATCGACATTTCGAGTACAGAGATACGCGAACGAATCAAGGCAGGAAAGAGCATTAATGGAATGGTGCCAAAGACTGTGGCTGAATACATAAAAGAACACAACCTCTATGCTTAAAGGTTTTAAACTTAATCCACTGAAATGGCTTGGGTACCTGTTTGCCCCAATCCAGAAGAATGGTGCATTCTTTGTGTTTATGTTTGCGCTAGGATGGATTTGTACACAGTTAGAAATAAATCATCATCTAAAAAACGCTAAACCTTACGAACTCTCTGCACCAGAATTATTCATCGACATCTATGCAGTATGTGTGGTGTTGGCGCTGATTCCTGGCAAGGTTAGATATTGGGTAAGGTCACTACTATATGTGGTGCTTTACGGCATCGCGTTGGTAGATATGTTCTGCTACGTAAAGTTCGACTCTACGCTTACACCAACTATGCTTATGCTGTTTGGTGAAACCACACAGCAGGAGTCACAGGAGTTTCTGTCGTCATATCTTAACTGGGACATCATTACATCGTATGTGGGTTGGATATTGCTGCTGATAGCTGTTCATATCCTGTGGACAATATTACGCAAGATGTTGCAGAAAATGCGCCAGCGAATGATCCTGCCAAAGATAAACCAAACGGTTCCTGCGGTTTGTAAGGCCGTATTAGGTATGGTAGTAGCTTGGCTGCTGGTAGACGCTTATGGTCAATGCAAAGATAACAAGGTGGCTATGTACAGACTGTTCAGCTACGATACCGTAGGCCAAGTGGAGCACGAGCTTACAAAAAAGGAGTGCGCCAAGCTGTATATCCCTGTTTATCGTCTGGCCTTCGGCATATATGCCAACAATCTGGCCAAGCATCAGATAGACCAACTGATGGCGGCACGCGATAAAGTAGTGGTAGACAGTTGCTCGTATCGAGTGCCTAACATCGTGCTAATTATCGGCGAGAGTTACAACAAGCACCATTCTCAACTATACGGATATCAGAAATCCACTACCCCACGCCAGTTGGCGATGGCTCAAGAGGGCAGTCTGGTGGCGTTCAACGATGTGGTTGCACCTTGGAATCTTACCAGTTTTGTGTTTAAGAACGTTATGTCGATGCACGCTGTAGGCGACGAAGGCGAGTGGTGTGATACCCCATTGTTCCCTGAAGTGTTCCGCGAAGCAGGTTATCACGTAACGTTTATCACAAACCAGTTTCAGTCGAAGGCACGCGAAGAGGTTTACGACTTCAGTGGAGGATTCTTCCTGAACAATCCAGAACTGAGCAAACATCAGTTTGATACCCGCAATGCCAGTCTGCATCGCTACGACGAAGGAGTACTGAGGGAGTATGATGTCCTGAAGAAACATAACACCAAGCATAATCTTACTATCCTGCACCTTGAGGGTTCGCACGTAGACTATCGTGGACGCTATCCACAGAAGACTGATACATATTTTACACCAAAGATGTACGATCGCCCAGAACTTACAGACAGACAACTGAAGATTCTGGCTCACTACGACAACTCTCTACGATACAACGACTCGATAGTATGGGCCATAACACAGCGATTTATCGACGAGGATGCTGTAGTAATCTACATGCCCGATCATGGCGAAGAGATATTCGACAGCAAACCATATACTTACGGACGAATACACTCTGCCACCATTGACTATCGACTGGCTCGCAACGAGATGGAGATTCCGTTCTGGATATGGGGATCTCCTAAGTATCGCGAACAGCATCCATACGGTTGGATGGCTATTCAGGCTGCCAAGAATCGCCCGATGATGACAGATGTCCTGCCACATCTGCTGCTATACTTTGGAGGCATATCTACTCCACTCTATCGTCCTGAATATGACGTAGTTAATCCAAAATACAACCAGAAGCGCCCTAGAATACTTAAGGGCGAGACGGACTATAATAAGCTGAAGAAATGAAACAGGAACTACTTTCGCGTGCCGAGTGTACAGCGATGCGAGGAATAGCTATTCTGGCCATCGTACTTCACAACTATTGCCACTTTATCGGCAAGATTGTGAAGGAGAACGAGTATCAGTTCTTTGCATCCAACAACGACCGACTTTG
Organism: uncultured Prevotella sp.; assembly: GCA_900322175.1. Classification (GTDB taxonomy): domain Bacteria; phylum Bacteroidota; class Bacteroidia; order Bacteroidales; family Bacteroidaceae; genus Prevotella. The sequence continues at coordinate 27,890 of ONYZ01000003.1, read as the reverse complement.
GAACGCGCTGACCAATCCTGACGAGCTCTTGCCTGTTCATCTGCTGTCTTACTTTGGTCATTATGGTGTGCCTGTATTCTTGTTTCTGAGCGGCTTTGGACTTGTGAAGAAGTATGAGCAAGAATCAAGGGGACAGGTCCATGATCGCTTCGGCGAAGCGAATCAAGCGACCTGTCCCCTTGATTCTTTTGTGCGATACAACTATCTTAAACTGTTGAGGATGCTGATAGTGGGCTTCTCGCTGTTTATCATCGTTGACATGCTTACCCCTGGGCGATTCCAGTTCCATTGGTATAATGTTGTGGCCCAACTGGCAATGTATATCAATGTGCTGCCAGAGCCCGATCGCATCATCTGGCCAGGCATATATTGGTTCTTTGGACTGATGATTCAGCTGTACATCATTTACAGATTGCTGCTTTATCGTCGCAATTCGTGGTGGGTTGTAGGGTTAATAGCCATCTGTTGGCTGCTACAAGCATTCTGCGATCCTGAGGGCGAAACACTCAACAGACTGCGTTATAACTCCATCGGAGGTATGCTTCCGTTTGGACTAGGTATAATCGTGGCAAGAATTCCCACGTTGGGAATGAAATATTCCCACACTGGGAATGAATTATTCCCAGGTTGGGAACAAATAGCTTGGTGGTTAACAGCTATTCTGTCTATAGCACTTACCTTTGCTATGTGCTACAGTTTCCAGGCGTGGTTCTGGATACCTGTGGTCATCATCATAGGCACCATCGCACTTGTAAAGATTATGCCAAAGTGGATGCTTAGCGTCATCACTTGGATAGGATCTATTTCGGCTGCTATGTTTGTGGCCCATCCCATAGCACGCAAACTCTTTATCACTGTGGCCTGGAAACAGGACATCTACGACGGACTGATGCTTTATGTCATTGCAACTATAGCCCTGTCGTGGGCCGTAAAGCAGATTATCGACCGTATCCCATCACCCAAACTATGAAGATTAAGGATATAGAACTGGCCAACGTTAGTCGCTATCGCGGCGAGTTGATGGGAGCTGCTATGCTGTTCATCATACTCTTCCACGTGCCGTTAGCTCGCAGCAACGAGTTTTTTGGCTTGCGCAGATGTGGAAACGTTGGGGTGGATATGTTCCTTTTTCTTAGCGGCATAGGTCTTTGGTTCTCGTGGGTCAAGAATCCTGATGTATGGCGCTTCTACAAGCGTCGTCTGCTTCGCATATATCCAGCTTGGCTGGTGATGGCTTCGCTGTATTATCTGCCAAGGTTCGACTGGCACTTTGGCAACTATATCGACCTGATAGGCGACATTGCTATCAACTGGGATTTCTGGCTGAACGACGAGCTAACCTTCTGGTACATCCCTGCCATCATGATGCTATACCTATGGGCGCCACCATATATGCGACTGATCGAGCGGCATCCTATCTACAAATGGCTGCCTGTGATAATGATATTGTGGTGCATCTGGGTACAGTGGATTGCGCCATTGCACCAGGCTGTGGGACATATCGAGATATTCTGGAGTCGCGTACCTATATTCTTTATAGGCATAAACTGTGGCGAACTAGTGCGACGCGAGACAAAGATAGATGGTGCAGGTATATGGATGGTACTCCTGCTGTTTCTGGCCACATTCAGTTCGTGCATATATCTGGAACAGATGACTCACGGACGATTCCCTCTGTTTGTAGAGCGCATGATATATATCCCGTTCACCATCACTCTGATACTGATGCTTAATCGTGTGTTCCGTCGCACACCAAAGTGGTTCAACCGCTTCTGTGCATTCTTTGGAGCACTCAGTCTCGAGGCATATCTGATACACAATCACTTTGTGATGGCGTATATAGTGCCTTATCATCTGGGATATTGGCTAACAGCACTACTCACTATCGTGATAACCATCCCACTGGCTTGGGTGTTGCAGAAAGTACTTAAACTTGTGATTAGAGCATGAAGAAGATATACGCATTCGACTTTGACGGAACGCTAACAACCAAGGATACGTTGATAGAGTTTATCCGTTATGCCAAAGGTTCGATGGCCCTTGGATTGGGATTTCTGCGTTATGCCCATCTGCTGGTAATGATGAAATTTGGGCTATACCCTAATTATAAAGCCAAACAGAAGGTTTTTGAGCATTTCTTTAAAGATACTACACTTGATGATTTTAACGCCCTCTGTAAGGCGTTTGCAGCCTCATCCAAGCATCTATTACGCCCTGCAGGAATTAAGGCAATACAGCAAGCCCAGAACGAAGATTCAGAAGTGCTGATAGTAAGCGCATCTATCGATAACTGGGTACAGCCATTCTTTCCACCAGTAAAGGTACTTGGCACGCAGATAGAGGTTATCGACGGCAAGTTGACAGGCCGATTCATGACCAAGAACTGCTATGGCCAGGAAAAGGTAAACCGCATACTCTCACTCTATCCTAATCGCCAAGATTACCACCTGACAGCTTATGGCGACAGTCGTGGCGACAAGGAGATGCTGGCATTTGCAGATGAATCATATTTTAAACCATTCAGATAACGATGACACCACTAAAGATATTCAAGATTAAGCCAGAGGAGCGCATCCAGTCGGCTATTGCCATGATAGTTATCATAGCACTCAATGCGCTGTTTATCTATCGCATGCACGAACTGTTTATGCAACCAGGTTTTGGTCCTTATTTCAAGACATTCGAACGCGAGTTGCACCTGTCAGGTTACGATCCGCTGACATATATGGGTGTGACAGATTGGGATGCAGTTTATCAAGTGTATCGCCATCCTTTACTATCGTTTATGATATGGCCTCTATGGCTGATAAACCAGGCGCTCACTTGGATGCTTGGTGTTAACTGCGTGCAGTATCTGGTGGCTGCATTGCTGATATTCTGCTCGTATTACTCTTACATCTTTATGTATCGTATACATCGCGAGGTAATAGAGTTGCATCGATGGAATGCCACGTTGCTTACTGCCTATTTCTTTTCGTTTGCATATATCCTGATGTCAGTAATCGTGCCCGATCACTTTACGATATCAATGTTTCTGTTGCTAATAACGCTTTACATCTCAGGCGTGTGCATCAAGAAGCGCAGAGAGTTCAAGTGGTGGCAATCAGCTTTATTTTTCTACATCACAGCTGGTGTTACGCTGAGTAATGGCATAAAGGTGTTCCTGTCAGGTTTCTTTGTAAACCTGCGCGATTTCTTCCGTCCCAAATACCTGTTGTTGGCAGTTATCCTACCTGCTGCATTACTATGGGGTACAGCCACATGGGAGTATCGCACCTATGTGTTGCCCAAGGAAAAAGCACGTGCAGAACTTAAAGCACGTATAGCAGAAAAGGAAAAAGCTCGTGTAGCTAAAATGACTACAGAAGAGAAAGCACAATATGATGAGAAGAAAGCAAAGCGTGAACAACGACTTAAGCGCCAGGCAGCCAAGACTGGCAAGCCTATGGAGGACCATGGATTCTTGAAATGGACTGACATCTCAACATCGCGCTGGGAGTCGGCATACGAAAATCTGTTTGGCGAGTCGCTACAGTTCCATCAGGATTACCTGTTGGAAGATACCTTGGTGCGTCGTCCTGTGTTTGTTAAGTACAGGTGGACACTGAATTATGTAATAGAGGGATTGATACTTCTATTAGCTGTTGCAGGCATCTGGTTTGGTCGTAAGAGCCGTTTCCTTTGGCTCTGTCTGTCGTGTATGGCCTTTGATATGTTCATACACGTAGGACTGGGATTTGGCCTCAACGAGGTGTTTATTATGGCTCCACACTATATGTTTGTGTTGCCAATAGCCACAGCATTCTTGCTGAGAGAGTATCAAACACGATGGCTTCGCATCAGTGTGGTAGTACTGATGCTATACCTATTTATATATAATGGCTATCTGCTTACAGATTTCCTGTTATCGCCTATCAGAGCAACTATCTGATTTAGATAAATTTCTCCTTACCAGTCAATATACGTATACGACGAGCTATAGATTTAAAGATAAATCTGAAATTGCCGTATCGAAGGTTAAGCCATAGTTCCTCCATCGAGCGACCTATCTTAATCCAAGGACAATCCCATCCGTTGGCCACGTAGAATCGTTTCCAATAGCCCGCCTCCTCTATCACATAGCGAGGATGTTTCAATGGGAATTCCAGCTCGAAACGCTTCATAGTAAATAATCGCTTTATGCGTCGAGGCATTGTCTTGAACTGCGAGTAATGAGCAGAGTCATCAGTTGCGCCGATATTGTTTATCATATTCTTGGTAGGCATGATGGCAAGCCCTGAGTTGAAGAGCATTGTAGACCAGAACACACTCTCGAACTGAGGATGTCCGCTATCGCGATGATCCTTGCACATCTTGATAAAACTCTTGCGATATCCACGCTGACGGATAAGAGCATCGAGTTGTCGCATACTAAACTCATCATCGAGGAAGGAATAAGCACTATCCCACTGGTCGACAACTCTGCGCCACGAAGCCCAGCCCCAAATGCAGAAGGCTGAAGTATAGAAATAATCGTAAGGAACATCAGGCGTAACTTCGTCTATATTAAAACCTGATATCATCGTAATACGCTCATCATGCTCATAACGGTCAAGCATCTCCTTGCAGAAAGGAAAGAAAGACTGCGAAGGCACAACATCATCCTCAATCACCATACACTTATCAGCTAGTGAGAAAGCCCATTTGTGCGATGTATGACCAGCAATCATACAGCCAAGGTTCTGGGTCTGATAGTTACGATGCACCTCGCACTCCCAATCGATATTCTCATCGCTAACTATCTGGCGACAAGCCTCGATTCCAGCCATATCGCGCTCGCCACGAGGGCCGTCTTGGAACAGAAACAGTCTTGAAGGACGAGCCTTGCGCACTTCGTCGAACACCTTCTGAAAGGTATCATTGCGAGTAAAGAACAGCAACAATACAGCAATATCTGTCTTATAGGGATACTTTTCCATCATCTTTCTCTTTTATTAAAACGGTTTTGTATAGGGTTCCAAAACAGCAGTCGCACCTTATCTATCAGGATAGAAGCACAGAATACTGTTACAATAAGCGTGATGCAATATATGATAAACTGCAAGTAAGTCAATTCAGCAGTCCATCTCAGAATGGTACCATCGTAATACTTGGCAAGATAGCTGTTGGAGTGAGTAAGATAAACAGCCAAGGCGGAGGCAGCTACCCAGTTAACACATTTACTGCTGAAGCTCAGTTTGCTGAAGAACAGCAGGAAGAACATTGCCTCTAATACCACAACAGGACTATTGTAGAAGAACAGAAATCCACCTAGGTTATAATGCCGCAATACGAATACAGACAACGTAAGGAATGCACCTATACCTATATATAAGCAGAGATCGGTAGATGCTTTGAACCTAGTAAACCAAGGCTGATGTATACGCATATAACGAGCCAACAGATAGAGCGCCATAAACGATGGTAAAGAATAGCCGGCACGAAGCCAATCAGTAGCCTCGAACACCCATCCATACACTATCTGGAAGCCAAAGATACCCACCAGCACCCACACAAACTGGCGATTACTGGCCGCATCAGCAAAAGCATTAAGTACTGGTGCAAACAGATATAGAGCCAGATATACCTTAACAAACCAATAATTGCCAGAATTAAGCAGAAGAAGGTTTAATAGTATCTTAGATGGAGCTTGACCTGTTACTACATATTCTATACCTATACATACAACTCCAAAGAACAAGAGTTGGAACACCAATTCTGATAATCGGATTACTCTTGGACGAATACCATACCATCCTGACAGCATCACGAATACATCTACTCCAATAACAGTATAGCTGATAGTAAGGAACTGCAGGAATACAGACAATGGATTATCAGCCACAGCTACATCGTCAGGACGAGGCAGAGCACGATAGCTGGCGTGAACCATCATCACCAGAAGCATCGCTACGATGCGAAGCAACTCCATATTGCTATCACGCGTCTTTCTGCCCATTATTTTATCTCCTTTTTAGTAATGAACAGGATAACTTCCTTGAAAATAGTAGAACGCAGCACCCAAAGTGCCAAGCAATATGCTACTGCCACCATAGCAACTCTGAGTACCAGACATACATAGAGATTGGTTACAGAACGTGTAACGAACCAAGTAGCTATCACAATGACAACAGAGAGTATCAGATATGGTGAGATGTCCTTAACAGCCTCAGATACACTTAGTCCTATCTCATTGTGCGACAACCAGAACCATACGCCTAACCACAGAATATTAACGATAGCATAAGCCTGCACCATCCTGTTGATACCAAATGGTACACAAAAACCTAAGATTACCAACTGTACAGCACATAGTCCCAATGTAGACCACATATAGGCTGATGATCGTCCACTGCTGATAAGCAAATTAGAAAACAGATAGCTGATAGGCATAACAGCACCTGACACACAGAGCACACGTAGCATTTGCGCACTGGAAAGCCATTTATCTGTGATAAGTATTACTATAAACTCTTCGCTAATCAACGACAGACATAGCATAGCAGGGAAGGCTATAAATGCTGTAAAACGTAGCAACTTGCGGAACACTTGTTTCTGTCGCTCTGGCTCATTTTGAGTCTTTGTAAGTACAGGCTGCGCTATCGAATACAGCATATTAGTAATAAGTGAATGGCCCATAGTATTCCATTTGTTAGCCTGCGTAAAGTCGCCTACCTCATCGACAGTATAGAACTTACCCAATAATACAGAAAGATAGTTGGTATTAGCCGCTACCACAATATTAGTAACTATCAATTTGCTACTGAAACCTAATATATCGCGAATAGGATTTAGATCGATATGCAATGAAGGTCGCCAACCAGAGAACCAGTAGTTTAGCACGCTCACACTAAGTGTAAATACTATGTTCTGAGTGGCTAATCCCCAATAAGCATAGCCCTGATAAGCCATCATTATACCTACAACACCAGACAAGGCCATCGATACCAACGATATGATACTGCTCTGGCGAACCATCATATTTCTGAAAATATAGGCACGAGGAGCTATGCTGAAACTTACAAATAGGAAACTCAGGAACGAATAGCGTGCCAACGAAGTGAGTCGTGGCTCATCGTAGAAATCAGCAATAAGTGGAGCTGAGAAGAAGAATAACAGATAAAAACAGATACTGGTGATGATACTCATCCAGAACACTGCATTGTAATCACGCTGAGTCACTTCCTTCTTACGGTTTAGTGCTGCTATAAAACCACCCTCCTGCATACAGGCTGCAACAGCAGAGAAAATGGCTAGCACGCCTATCATACCATAGTCGGCCTGTGACAGACGACGGGCCAGAATTATACCAAACAACAGTCCAAGAATTTGCTGTAGTCCGTTGCTGAATCCTCCCCAAAGCAGGCCTTTTGCTGTTTTCTCTTTCAGTGTCTCAGCCATAATTATAATTGAAGTGATTCTACTATATCGTCGATTACATTCTGTGCCACACTCTTACCATTTGGTGGCAATAGATAATTCTGGAAGAACTCCTCTCGCTGAGCCTTCATAGGATCATCGCCGGCTAATACCTGTTGCTCTATGAAATTCCTGATATCAGCCTCAATACTGCCAATATAATGTAACGCATAAGCCTGTTTACCAAAATCGCTCAATACAGAAGTTATAGGATACATATCCTTAGACACAAACATCACAGGATTCTTAGAATAATGGTATTCTACGGCAAATGAACCACTGTCATGTATCATTGCATCGCTGGTCATAAACAGATCGATAAACTGTCCCTCCTCTAGTTGGGTATTCTCCATATCCTTCCACTGCTGATAATAGGCATCAGCACGCTGTTTACCCCAATCCTTATGCTGATACAATTGGGTAAGCAGTGCAGGATGAGGTTTGAATGCTATCTGTATCTGGTCTTTGTATTCACGAGCTATCGATAGCATAAGTTCTGCCATCCATAGGAAGTTGGCTCTTGGTGGAAAGGCAGAATTCTCACTTATAATAGAGAAATGTGGTGCCCAGATGATACGTTTACGCTCTTTGCCATCATCTATCGCTTTCCAAACATTATGATGATCTGGCTTTAAGTATTCATCAGCATTGGCATAGCCAGTTACACATACATTTCTGCCCTTATTAGTGGCAACCTTTCTAGCCTCAGCAAGATGCAGACTAGTAGAGTAATACAGTCGCCAAGCCTGATTATGAAAATGCAAATCGTAGCTAAGCTTACCTGTGCTCGACCAGAAGCCGTATGGCATATAGCATATCAAACGATCATAGAATCGACGACAGTCGTGCTCGTTCTGCAAAAGATATTCGTATGGTTGAGTATAAAACATTATGTCAGGATTCAACTCCTTACGAATGTCAAATGCTGGCGCACCATGCTTATAATCAACATATGGGATACCCTTCTCGTTGAAGAACTGTCGCAAACCATCTGCATCCTTGTCAGGATTCTCACGCAATGTGCAAGGAGAAAGGACGATTGTGGGATTGAACCTAGGGTCGGCAGCCATCAATTCGTATATCTCCTGATATCGCCAAAGGGATATGTCAAGAGCCATAAATACTACATTGATTGGTCTGTGTTCACGTATCAACTGACGGACCAACCGCTTATGCTGCCGCTCTATAGCCCTGTATTTCCATCCATGAAGCCACAGGTAGTTCAGAATCATCTTTATCTTACCCCCCTGCTTCATTTTGCTTGCTTATCATTTTCATACCCCAATCGTATATTCTGTCGATTGTTGGCGATGGTACATTGTTTTTATGAGTCAGCTCTCTTACAATAGATAATCCATAGGGGAAATCCTCTGTAAAGTAACGGCTTTTAAAATCTGGTATAAATCCACCTTCAACCTCAATCATTGGGGCTTCGATACCCTTAAATGCCTCTATACTGCGTAACTTGCTGGCAAGCGATACGGCATCAGTACTCTCGTAATATTCCAGTACTGTAGGAATACTACCATCTTTTACAGGCAATAATCGCAATAGATCATGCATCTCATTGTCCATATCTATATACAACTGAGCAGCTTCCTCTGTCCATTCTTCATAGAAGAGTGGTATACGAGAGTAACAATCTCCTTCAGTCCAATCCTTCCAAAGTGAATAAAGGCGCGATGGATGCAAAAGCGGATTGCTATTTGAAATACTTACCTCGTAATAGCTGTCTAGTAGCTGGATTGGTGTCTGCAGCATATCAGCTAATACATCGCATATTTGCTCAGGATGGTCAGCATGTTCCACTGCAATATGCAAACAGTCCTTATATCCCATCAAACGAGCACGATGACCATACTCGATGACCCGTGAAATAAAAGGTACACGCTGGAAACCAAACAGAACTTGCTTGCTAGGTAGCAACTCCATAGCCTGAAAAAAGAAACCTGTGCTACTTACCACACTACCAACTGCAGCATTAGGGTTAAGATAGTCTTTTATCCTTAATAAGGTATTGCGAATGGCATAACCTGGCAAACATAGCAATACTATATCTGCATCAGAAACAGCTTGTTTTGCATCGCTATATATACCATTTAGGTGTCCTGAATAAGTTGTTTCGTTTGGAGCATCAATAATCAAATCATTGCTCCATTGTTTTGGACGCTGGGTAAAAATACAGACTTCGTATTTGTTTTGTGCAGCTACAAAGCCAGCAACCACATGTCCTATATTTCCTCCTCCACAAATACAAATCTTCATTTCTTAATACCTTTGAGACCTTCTACAAGACGGGTATTGTCCTCTGTATTGCGAACAGCAATGCGCATATACTGTTTATCAGGGTTTAATCCTGGTTTTCCACTACAGTCGCGAGTTAGGATATTATGCTGTTTCAGCATATTGATTACAATCTCGCTTGCTGTATATGGTGGCAATACCTCGCAAAGGAAATAGTTGGCCTGAGAAGGCATGACACGAAGGAAAGGAATAGTACGCAGAGAAGACTCGAAACGATCGCGCTCATCAACGAATTTCTGACAAGCTCGCTGATAGTCTTTCTCATACTTATTATAAATCTGCATAAAGAACTCTCCAAACGAGTTGATGTTCCATATCGATACTTCCTTCTTAATACGTGCTATAAGCTCCTTGTTAGCCGAAGCAAGGATACCCAAACGCAGTCCTGGCACACCATAGCTCTTAGATATACTCTTCATCACAGCCATGCGTGGATAGGCTTCAAGAATCTCGTCTGACAACAATGAGTTAGTTGCATAATCTACGCTGAAGTCAACAAAACTCTCATCCACAACCAGACGGATATCATGCTCTTCACTCCATTGGGCTAATCTTAACACATCTGACTTAGGTATAAAGTTACCTGACGGGTTATCAGGATTTATCAGCATCAGAGTATTAATATCCTTATCGGCAAAGAAGTTCATCAAGTCGTCAGCTGTATAGCGATAATCATCATTCTGTGGAACAAATGTTACCTGACTATCCTTATCATGACGATTGGGATATTCCTCGAAGGTTGGTCGGACAAAACCTGTATTTCCATGCGAATCCTCCATCAACACCTTGATAAGTTCTGCAGCACCATTGCCAGGAACAACATACTGTTCGCTCACTCCAAAGCACTTACTTGCTATCAGCGTATTAACCTTCATACCTGATGGGTATTCAGTTAATAACGTATCGAAATTACTACGCAGTTCGTCCTTCATTCTTCGACTTGGGAAATAAGGATTTACCAGATAGCAGAAATCTAGCATCTGTGGGAATCGCCAGAAACCACCATAGCGTCCGTAGTACTTACGCAGGACATCTTTTTCATCGGCAAACAGAGCTTCAGCGATATCCAAATCCTGCTTGTCGTCAATCTCGTACCATTTCTCATTACCTATAGGCAATGCTTTCATATCATGATTATTGAGCAGCGAAATGATTCGCAGCACATTCTCATAATACTCATTATTGCCTACGGCCTTAGTATAAGCGTCGAGGAAAGGTACATACTTGTGTTGAGAGAACTGCTTGCTAAGCTTATAGATGTTAACAGTCTTGTAGTAAGAGTCAACATCATTGTAGTCGAAGGCATCTTTAGAGATGAAGTTTACGATGTTATTATCATCATCCAGACGTACCATCGTACCATCCATCCACGTCTCGTACTTAGCTACAAGTGCGAGATTTGGATTAGGGCTATCTACTATCATAGGAATAATATTGTCACTGAAGATGAGATCGCTCTCAATGAGCAATGTATCATCCTCCTGCAACTTATCCTTGACGATAGCAAGCGAATAAATATTGTTTGTCTTGTCGTAGACAGAATTCTCAGCGAATTCGATATTCAACTGGCCATCGTATCGACTACCAATATACTCGTGAAGTTCCTTGCCTTTATAGCCTACAACGATAACTACTCGTTGCAGTTTCTGTTTAGCAAGCTGTCCCAGCAGCCGGTCGATGAGTCGCACACCATTTACTGGCACCATACACTTGGTATTATCCTTGGTATAGTCGCCAAGTCTGCGACCCATACCTGCTGCTAGAATTATTGCTTGCATATTTGTTTTTTTTTATCCTACCTGACTACCAGGCTTTACGTCCTTTGTTGTTGTTACTACGCTGAGACTTTCGTCAGAATCAATAGCGCTGAGGATCATACCCTGACTCTCGATACCCATCATATTGCGAGGAGCAAAGTTGGCCACGAAGAGGATTCGCTTGCCGATGAGTTCCTCAGGATTCTCATAGAAAGCAGCGATACCAGAGCAGATGGTACGATCGGTACCTGAACCATCGTCGATAGTGAACTGCAGGAGTTTCTTACTCTTCTTCACCTTCTGACAGTCCTTCACCAGACCAACACGGATGTCGAGCTTCTCAAACTCCTCAAAGCTAACTGTATCCTTGATAGGAGCAGCTTTATAGTTAGCAGCCTCGTTGGCCTTCTTAGTAGCCTCGAGCTTATCAAGCTGCTTCTGGATTACCTCATCCTCAATCTTCTCGAACAGCAGAGCAGGCTCACCCAACTGATGACCAGCCTCCAAGAGGTCGGTAGAACCTAGCTGCTCCCATTCGAAGTTGCTGATGTTAAGCATCTCGCGAAGCTTCTTACTGCTGAATGGCAGGAATGGCTCGAAGGCGATAGCCAGATTAGCTGTAAGCTGCAAGCAGATATTCAAGATTGTCTCGCAACGCTTTGGATCAGTCTTCCAAACCTTCCAAGGCTCGCACTCTGTGATATAGCGGTTACCGATACGAGCCAGATTCATAGCCTCGAACTGAGCATCGCGGAACTTGAACTGCTCCAACAGAGCCTCAACCTTAGTCTTTACATCCTTGAACTCCTCAAGAGCCTGCTTATCTACATCCTGCAACTCTCCACAAGCAGGAACTACACCGTTCCAATACTTCTTGGTGAGCTGGAGAGCACGGTTTACAAAGTTGCCGTAAACAGCTACCAGTTCATTGTTATTACGATCCTGGAAATCCTTCCAAGTAAAGTTATTATCCTTAGTCTCAGGAGCGTTGGCTGTCAGTACATAGCGCAATACATCCTGCTTACCAGGCATATCTACCAAATACTCATGGAGCCATACAGCCCAGTTGCGTGAGGTTGAGATCTTATCATTCTCCAGGTTCAGGAACTCGTTGGCAGGCACGTTATCAGGCATGATATACTTGCCGTGAGCTTTCATCATTACAGGGAAGATGATACAGTGGAACACGATGTTGTCCTTACCGATGAAATGAACCAGACGAGTATCCTCATCCTGCCACCACTTTTCCCAGTTGCCCCACTTCTCAGGCTCCTTCTCGCAAAGCTCCTTGGTGTTTGATACATAGCCGATGGGTGCATCAAACCAAACATAGAGTACCTTACCCTCAGCATCCTTTACAGGCACAGGGATACCCCAATCCAAGTCGCGAGTCATAGCACGTGGCTGCAGATCCATATCCAACCAGCTCTTGCACTGACCATATACGTTGGGGCGCCACTCCTTGTGCTCCTCCAGAATCCACTGCTTCAACCAATCCTGATACTCGTTCAGAGGCAGATACCAGTTCTTGGTCTTCTTAAGTACAGGAGTAGAACCAGAGATAGTTGACTTTGGATTAATCAGCTCAGTTGGCGAAAGGTCGCGTCCGCACTTCTCACACTGGTCGCCATAAGCACCCTCATTATGGCAATGAGGACATTCACCAGTCACATATCGGTCGGCCAGGAACTGCTTAGCCTCCTCGTCGTAAAGCTGCTCAGTAGTCTCCTCAGTAAGCTTGCCCTCGTCGTAGAGTTTCTTAAACCACTCGGCAGCAAACTTATGATGAGTCTCACTGGTAGTACGGCTATAGATATCGAACGAGATGCCAAACTCCTCGAACGAATCCTTGATCATCTTATGATAACGGTCTACAACATCCTGAGGTGTAATACCCTCCTTACGGGCACGAACTGTGATGGGCACACCATGCTCATCACTACCTCCGATAAACAATACCTCGCGCTTCTTAAGTCTGAGATAGCGCACATAGATATCAGCAGGTACATATACACCAGCCAAGTGTCCGATATGTACGCCGCCATTAGCGTAGGGTAGCGCCGACGTAACGGTCGTACGCTTGTAATTCTTGTTTTCCATTCCTTAAATACGTATTTATTATTTTGGCTGCAAAATTACGAAAAATCCCACAGAATACAAAACTTCTGTGGGATTTCTTTATTTTTATACCTAATTTCTATCAGAAATATATACCAAAAGAAACTGGTTGGAAATTAATGTCTCCACCATAAGTAGAGTTAAGTATCGTCATAGGCGAGTATTTAGCATAGATGCTAACCCAGTTACGGATACTAACTTCGCCCATAATATCTACTGTGATAGGACGCTGATGAATCTGCTTATATACATCCTTGTGTTTTGCACCATCAGCATCACGATATCTGTTCTTTATGCTGGCATATGTATTGAAATTGATTACTGGACCTAAGCCAAAAGTCATTTTCTTGGTACGATACTTCCACATTACTGGAATCTGCAAACTGAACACCTTGATACGTGAGAAATCTGGTTCGTATCCTGCAGGATAGTTCTGTTCTGACAGCATGCCATCATCGGCCTTATAAAAATATTGACGACCATCAATACGGAAATTACGCCAATCAACACCAAAGCCTATAGAAAAACCATTGTGCTTGCCATACTTATATTTCTCCCACTCCATTATGGTCCACATAATCTCCCAAGAGCTGCCTACCGACTGTGAGCTACTATATTTTGCATTGGCACCATAAGTAAGACCAATAGCCAGACGCATACTAGCAGTATTTGATTTCAATGGATAACCTGTACCTACACTATATTTCTTAACAAAATCAAAGTTCCATGTATCCTTATTGATACTAGTTTCGCTTACATAGTTCGAATCTACAAGCAGAATCTTACTCTCGTATCGATATTGCGAGTCATTCTCACGTCCATAAACCTTTATTTTCTGAATCGAATCACCAGTGATGATTCGTACCTTTTGAGGTTTAAGGATGGTCAGGGTGTCGTTGTCGGCAACTTCAGTTGCACTTGCTGTGGCTGATACAGCCAGAAGCATCATAATAAATAGTTTTTTCATATAGTAATACCTTTTATTTGATTAATTCTCGTAATGTAGATAGTGAATTGAGCGTACCTTCCATATAGATAACCGTAATCTCTTCTTTATTGCGCTTATAGCATAGAAAACGGTTCTGACTGCCTTGCTTTGGAAGTTGCAACATATATGTCTCTTTTGAATGACTCTTCTTGCTTGAGTAATTCTCTCCATAAGCAAAACCAGGATTCTCTTTTGTATCGAGTTCTATCAGATTGCGAACACGATTTATCTCCTGCTTGTTGTTAGCCTTGAAACGTACACTGCGGAAAAAGGTAAGCTGATACTTTGAGAGCATCTTGCCTTTTACTCTTGTTTCTACCATCCTCTGGGTGGGGATGATTTTTCCCTCGAAGAGTGGCGACACATTCAGTCCACTCTGGGCTTGGGCAGTGGCAATCGTGATAAGCCACGTCATGATAATCATCAGAATTTGTTTCATATCGCTTTAATTTCTGAATAAATCGTTCAACTGTTGTTCTATCTCATCTTGAGTATCGTCATCGGCTAGATTTCCTAAAGACTGTTTCATCTCGGCCATAACCGTCTGCTTGTCTGTGTACTTCTTACCATATATATAAGCTACACATTCATCGCTGGTTTCAAGTTTCGCAAAGTGTATTACAGTCATCGAGATACCAACTACGATACAAGCTGCTGCAAATATGGCTATCAGTCTGTTTCTTACCACCTTTCTGGCTCTGCTTAACGTTTTTCGAACTGCCACTTCTGTCGATCCTAATACCAGCGCTATCTCGCGCATCTCCATTCCCTGCAGATGTCGCATACGCAGAATGGTTCTCTGGGTTGATGGTAGCGAGTCGATTACTTTCAATAGCTGTTCTATCTGCTCGCCATCATCGCTGAAATCTGCTTCATCAGGAAGCTGAGCTATATCGATAGTTTGATGTTTCTTTCGCAGCGCATCGATACAAAGGTTGCGTGTAACAATGCTGGCCATACCTGCAATAGGTAGAGTCAGTTGTTCGCGCATCAGCCAGAGCTTTACCATCGCATCTTGTGCGATGTCTTCAGCCTCGTCAGTATTGCCCATATACTTATGAGCTATACTTACCAGCTGTTTTCTAAGCTCTCCTGCTTGTTTTTGAAACGCCTCTGTTGTCATTCTTCTTTTTGCTTATTGCTTTTATCCTATATACGAACAATAATCAGATTTGTGACATCAAAGGAACACTTTTTTTCAGAGAATAAGATTTTTAGCAAAGTGCCAGATGATGATACCTGCTGTTACAGATACGTTCATAGAATGCTTGGTGCCAAACTGTGGTATCTCCAAGCAACCATGAGATGCATCAATCACCTCCTGATGAACACCTTTCACCTCGTTACCCATCACCACAGCATACTTCTTATGATGAATAGGTTTAAAATCCTGAAGCATTGTGGAGCCATGAGCCTGTTCAACTGAATATACCTCATAACTATCAATCTTTAATGACTCTACAGCTTGAAGTGCCGTATCGAAGTATTTCCATGTTACACTATCCTCAGCACCAAGCGCTGTTTTATGAATCTCGGCCATTGGTGGTGTACTGGTTATACCACAAAGATAAACAGCCTCTATACGGAAAGCGTCACCAGTACGGAACACACTACCCACATTATGCATTGAGCGCACATCATCAAGTACCACAACAAGTGGTAATTTATTTGCCTGCTTAAACTCATCTACAGACAAACGTTGCATTTCTATTGTACGTAACTTCTTCATTCTGCCTGCAAAATTAATACTAAGATTGTAAACTACCAAACAATTGTGGAAAAACCTGTTAATAAGTGTGTGGATATCACTACTAATAACTTGTTAATTATACCATCAATATATCGATTTGAGGATATCAACATAGTTATTAAGCTTATTTTCGCAAGATTTCCACAGTTTTTTGCTTAAATAAATAATAAACTTATTAATTTTGCACCGAAATTGAAAAATGTGGATAAATGTGCTTAGTGGTTCATTATCAGAGACAAACAATTAATGGCGATAGTTGATAGACAATAATAAGCTGTTTATTGTTGAATATACAAGAAAATCGCTAAAAAGTTATCAAGATATTCACGGCATATCATACTACTAATTCTATTTTTAAATAAAAGATAAAAAGAAATATAAATATTATATGATGTTGACAACAGAGGAACTGAAAAAAGAAATTCGTAGAATGTGTGAGGAAAAGGATGCTATAATTCTGGCTCACTATTATACGATAGGTGATATTCAGGATATCGCCGACTTTGTGGGCGATTCACTTGCTTTGGCACGTAAGGCTGCAGAGACTGATGCAAAAGTGATGGTGATGTGTGGTGTACATTTTATGGCAGAAACATGTAAACTGCTATCGCCTGATAAGATTGTACTATGCCCTGATCTTAATGCTGGTTGTTCATTGGCCGATAGTTGTAAGTCTGAAGACTTGAAGAAATTCAAGGATGAGCATCCTGGCTATCAGGTTATAAGTTATGTAAATACTACAGCAGCAGTCAAGGCATTAACAGATGTGGTGGTTACAAGTGGAAATGCTAAGAAGGTAGTAGACCAACTTCCAAAGGATGCAAAACTTATTTTTGGTCCTGATTATAACCTTGGTAATTATATTAATGAGGTAACAGGTCGGCAGATGCTGCTTTGGAATGGTGGATGTCATGTTCATGAGCGTTTCTCTGTTTCAAAGATTCTTGAACTTAAGAAGCAATATCCTGATGCTGTAGTGATGGCTCACTTGGAGTGTAAGGCACCAGTTTTGGCTGTAGCCGAAGTTAAGGGATCTACTGCTACGATGCTGAATTATGCTCAGCAGAGTGACAAGAAAAAGTTTATTGTGGCTACAGAGGCTGGAATCCTGCATGAGATGCAACGAACTTGTCCTGATAAAGAATTTATACCTGTTCCACCTGAAATAAGCGAGAGCGGCCTGGAATGCAGTTGTAATGAGTGTAATTATATGAAACTTAATACACTCGAAAAGGTATATAACTGTTTGAAGAATATGAGCCCTCAGATAGAGGTTGACGCTGAAATAGCAAAAGAAGCTGTTAAGCCTATTAATAGAATGCTGGAGTTGAGTTAATCACTCCAGCATTTTTAATTAATTACAGCTATTTTACATACTGTTCCTTTCTTTCCGTCTGATGTAGCAGTGATAACCATATATATACCACTAGCTACACGTTTACCTTGATTGTTACAACAATCCCAGTTAAACATACCTCCATTACTTCGTCCTTCGGCTACGATTGCTCCATTTGATGTTGTTATTTTTACATCAGCATCATAGCTTAATCCAGTAATGGTTACTAGTCCTGTATAGTCTGGTGTAACTGGATTCGGATATGCTGATACGTTATCCTTTGTCATTTCCTGATTTGGCTCTATAGCGTTACTCTGGTAAGAGCATAGTCCATTGTCTGAGAGAAAGAATACTTCACCTGTCTGATTATTAATAGAAATAGAAGATATACTATTATACATCAGTTTAGAATTCTCTGTAGTGAAGTTTTGTTCTTGTACTATATTATCTGCAGAAATAAGAAATACTCCTGCACCATTTGTACCAAACCATTTGCGATTACCTCCATCTACAGCTATACTAGTGATATTTAATCCATTAAGTAGATAGTCGGCATAGTTAGTACCGTCATTACGAGGTACTTTTATTTGATAGAATGTAACTATATCTTGTCCTATTTCTGACTTCTTAATCATAAACGGACCAACATCAGTACCTATCCAGATATTTCCTTCTTTATCTTCAGTAATACAAAAGATGTTTACTAATTTGTATCTTGTATCATCTTGGTTTACTATTTGATTGTACTTTTTTATAGCATCAGTTTCCATATCATAACAGAAAACTGCTGGATCCTTCCAGTTATTGTTTACAAACCATAACAATCCGTTACTGGCTATCATCATTTTTGATAGTCCACCTAGTGTTGTAGAATTTTCGTAAGTAAGTTCTTCATGATGGTGTTGTATCCATTTATAGTCAGTGGTTAGTTCTAGCATACTTACTCCGTTTGCCAAACTGTTAAGCACCCATAGATTACCTTTGCTATCAAACTTTATACCTAAAATTACTACATAGTTATTACCTAACTCTTTACCCCTATCGTTGGCTCCCATTATTGGACTGTTGTCCTTATTATAATAGGCAATAAGTTTACCACTTCTAAATTCGTATAGTCCACATCTTCCTCCTGCAAATACGTGTTCATTATCATTAGGATCAGCGTCTATACAGCATATATCTATATATTCATATCCTGTTATCTGGTTTATTTTATCTTGATATATTGTCCAGTCTTTGCCGTCAAACACCTGAATAGTTCCAGGAGTTTCTTTATCAGGCATTGAAGGGCAAAAGTATCCTCCTGTGGTATACAGTTTACCATTTATATAATTCGATTCGTAGAAAAAATTATATGCAGGTCCTCCAGGATTTAATGTTTCTACTATTGATATGTATTCATCGTAATCATCCTTATAGGGCTGCAGATTATTTGGATATTCAGGGTTATTCTTTGTATATGTCTCTGATATCTCAGCTCTCTGCATATTTACCTTTATGATTGCAAATCCTGTAGTAAGATAAGCATATACACCATCGATAGATATGTCTGTTATTGTTTTATCCTCAGTGATAGCCTTACTGTATAGTGCAGATATATTTATTATATCTCCATCTATATCTACAATGTCTATATTTGAGTTTTCGTAGACTGCTATCAGTCGCTTGGCTTTATTGTTCCAAGCTATTTTAATGATGTGAGTATCGTTTAGTCCATTTACTTTGTCAAATGTAGTGATACTCTGATCGCTTAGATTATACTGATACAAATCGTTTGAGGCCAATACAAATAGGTAGTTATCAGCCTTACATATTTGCTGAACATCGTGGTAAGCCAAGTGGTTGCGCCATGTGCCGATTTGTGCCATTGCCAGTAAGCAATAGCATAATGATAGTGTTATGGCTAATAACTTTTTCATTGTTACATCTTTAATAGGTAATCAGCAAGTTTCTGAACTGCTTTAGCTCTGTGACTTATATTATTCTTGATATTTACTCCAAGTTCTGCAAAAGTCTTATTAAAACCTTCGGGCATGAATATTGGGTCGTATCCAAATCCTTCACCACCACGTTTTCCTTCTGTTATCGAACCATTTACGATACCATCAAAGGTTGTGACTTTTCCGTCGATAATCAGTGCGATTACAGTGCGGAAACGGGCTTTACGGTTTTCGTTGTTCTCCAGTTCAGCAAGCAACTTTTTCATGTTTGCCTCTGAATCATGTCCTTCGCCTCCTGCATATCTTGCACTATATACGCCTGGTGCTCCTCCAAGTGCATCAACCTCAAGACCTGTATCGTCAGCAAAACAGTTCACGTGATACTTATCATATACCCATTGGGCTTTTATAAGTGCATTGTCTTTCAGTGTCTGTCCTTTCTCTGGAATATCGTCATGACAGCCTATTTCTCTTAGCGACAATACTTCAAACTTGTTGCTAAGTATTTTTTTAACCTCACTCAGTTTGTTCAGGTTGTTTGTAGCAAATACTATTTTCATCTTTTTTTCTTCTACCTTTTTTATTTTCACTTTCATCTCGTCGAATCCTTCGCCATATACTCCGATAACACTTGACTGCGATACAAAGGCATTAGGGTCTATCATCTTGATAAGACGAAACATGTTTACGCTCTCGTTTTTCTTGGCAAGGATACAGAGCACTTTCATCTCCTTACCTGTATACCATCCGTGTCCGTCGAGAATAGTTACACCATGCTCCATCTGTGTGCCGATAGCGTTGGCCATCTCCTGCCATTTACGCGAGAAGATAAAGAACTGTACCGACTGTCTGCGAGCATTCATCACATAGTCAAGCACATAGTTCTCCATTGCCATCACGCAGAAACCAAACATCACCTTGTGGGCTCGCTCTAAATATGTTCCAAACTGTGGGAAGAACATACACGAACCAATGATGCAGAAATCAGCTGCTATCAGTACTGATCCAAGTGATACATTATGATACTTGTTTACTGATGCTGCAATGATATCTGTTCCACCTGTCGATCCGTTGTGCAGGAATACTGTAGCCAGGGCTATACCAGTGATTACACATCCTATGATCATCGACATAAAGTCCTGTCCCTCGCCCATAAGTTTAAATGGCAGACCATTATCCTGCTTAGGGATAATATCCTGAGCAAACTTCAGCATAAAGTATAAGGTGAAGATAGCAAAGATGGTCTTCATCAGGAACTTGAATCCCAGTATCTTCAGGGCTACTACTAGCAGTATACCATTGATAATGATATATGTATTCTCAAGGTGGAAACCTGTGGCATAGTAAATGATAGCTGATAGACCTGTTACGCCTCCTGCCACTATCTGATATGGCATCAGGAATACTGTGAAAGCGATAGTATAAAGAAACAAGCCAAGGGCTATAAACATATAGTCCTTGACCTCGTTTAAGATAATCTTATGATCAATTGTCATTTTACTTTTTCAGCACAATGTTCACCATACGCTTAGGGACGATGATAACCTTTGCTACCTGGAAACCTTCGATATACTTCTTGGCACGCTCATCGGCCAGTACAGTATCCTCGATGGTCTTGTTGTCGGCATCAGCCGGGAATGTAATATCAAAACGAGTCTTACCGTTGAATGCAACACCAAGTTTGGCTTCACTCTCTACCAGATATTTCTCGTCCCACTTGGGCCATTCTGAGTCACATACACTACCCTGCTCGCCCAGCATCTCCCAAAGTTCTTCAGCGATATGAGGAGCAAATGGAGCGATGAGGATAACGAGTGTTTTCAGCATTTCCTTGTTCTTACACTTCTGCTGTCCAAGTTCGTTCACACAAATCATGAATGCAGAGATAGAGGTGTTGTAACTGAATGTCTCGATATCTGTAGATACTTTCTTGATAAGCTTATGTACACTCTTCAGGTTCTCTGGTGTTGGCTCACCCTCGAATCCATTCTGGAAGAGGTTCCAGAACTTCTTCAGGAAGCGATGGCAACCATCGATACCGTTGGTATCCCAAGGCTTACTCTGCTCAACAGGACCAAGGAACATTTCGTAGAGACGCAGAGTGTCAGCACCATATTTTTCTACGATCATATCTGGATTAACTACGTTGAACATCGATTTTGACATCTTTTCGATAGCCCATCCGCACTTGTACTGACCATTCTCCAGTATGAACTCAGCATTGTTATACTCAGGGCGCCAAGCCTTGAATGCCTCTACGTCTAGGATATCAGCCGATACGATGTTTACGTCTACGTGGATAGGTGTGGTGGTGTAGTTGCCCTTTAGACCGAAGCTTACAAACTTACCCTTGTCAGCACCCTCGTCCTCGATTCGATATACAAAGTTAGAGCGGCCCTGAATCATACCCTGGTTAACCAACTTCTTGAATGGCTCATCCTCGCAGCTGTAACCTGAGTCAAAGAGGAACTTGTTCCAGAAGCGAGAGTAAATCAAGTGACCTGTAGCGTGCTCAGTACCGCCTACATAGAGATCTACATTGCGCCAGTATTCGTCAGCATCGCGACTTACAAGAGCTTTCTCGTTCTTGGGATCCATATAGCGCAGATAGTAAGCTGATGAACCAGCAAAACCTGGCATGGTGTTCAGTTCGAGTGGGAATACTGTCTTGTTGTCAATCTCATCCTTCGATACCACTTTATCGAACTTTGTATCCCAAGCCCACATCTTAGCACGACCCAATGGTGGTTCGCCTGTTTCTGTTGGCTTGTATTCGTCGATTTCAGGCAACTCCAATGGCAGACACTCCTTTGGAATCATATAAGGCATATCGTCCTTGTAGTATACAGGGAATGGCTCACCCCAATATCTCTGACGAGAGAAGATAGCATCGCGCAGACGATAGTTGACCTTTACACGACCAAGTCCCTGCTCAGTTACGTATTTCTTTGTGGCAGCGATGGCCTCCTTAACTGTAAGACCATTCAGACTGAACTTAGCCGATGAAGAGTTACAAACTATACCCTCTTTGGCATCGTAGCTCTCCTCTGATACATCAGCACCCTCAATCAGTGGAATGATTGGCAGGTTGAAGTGCTTGGCAAATGCATAGTCACGACTATCGTGAGCAGGTACAGCCATGATGGCACCAGTACCATAGCCAGCCAATACATATTCTGCAATCCAGATGGGGATCTTCTCGTCTGTAAATGGATTGATAGCATAGCTACCAGAGAACACACCTGTTACCTTGTGGTCCATCTGGCGATCGCGCTCAGTACGCTTCTTCACATAGTCCAGATACTTATCTACCTCAGCCTTCTGCTCAGGAGTAGTCAGTTCTGCTACCAGGTCGCTCTCAGGAGCCAGTACCATGAATGTTACACCAAACATAGTATCAGCACGAGTGGTGAAGATGGTGAAGTGCTTGTCAGAGTCGGCTACGTTGAACTCAACCTCAGTACCCTCACTGCGACCAATCCAGTTGCGCTGGGTTTCCTTCAGAGAGTCGGTCCAGTCGATATCCTCAAGTCCGTCGAGCAGTCGCTGTGCGTAAGCCGATACACGCAGACACCACTGGCGCATCTTCTTCTGTACTACAGGATAGCCGCCACGAACTGATACACCGTCTACTACCTCATCGTTGGCCAATACTGTTCCAAGCTTTGGACACCAGTTAACCATCGTGTCGGCCAGATAGGCTATACGATAGTTCATCAGCACCTCCTGCTTCTTCTTCTCTGAGAATGCGTTCCATTCAGCAGCAGTAAAGTGCAGTTCCTCAGTACCCAGAGCGTGGCAATCCTCAGTACCCATCAGTTCAAAGTGCTCAATCAGCTTGATAGTTGGCTGAGCCTTGTGCGATGCGGTAGAGAAGTAGCTCTTAAACATACGCTGGAATGCCCACTGAGTCCACTTGTAGTAGATAGGATCGCAAGTACGAACCTCGCGCTCCCAATCAAAACAGAAACCAATCTTATCCAACTGCGAGCGATAGCGGTTGATATTCTCGAAGGTTGTCTTTTCAGGGTGCTGACCTGTCTGGATGGCATACTGCTCTGCGGGCAGTCCGTATGCATCATATCCCATTGGGTTCAGCACGTTGTATCCCTGCTGACGCTTGTAGCGGGCATAGATATCACTGGCGATATAGCCGAGTGGGTGACCAACGTGAAGACCTGCTCCTGATGGATAAGGGAACATGTTGAGCACATAGAACTTCTTCTTGTTATTGTCCTCAACCACGCGATAGGTACCATTCTCCACCCATCGCTTCTGCCATTTCTGTTCGATGTCTCTGAAATTGTAATCCATTGTATCTTTATATTATTTTGTTTCCGTACATTATAAATGCGGGTGCAAAGATAGTGCAAATCGAACAAAATACCAAGAAGAAAAGCGAAAAATTACTTCCAATCCATCATAATATAGGCCAAATATCCAAAAGCGGTCACAATTATAGCCAGTATTAAGGCCATAATCACTAGCAAAGACATACCTCCAATCACCTTCCACAGTGTTCGTTTGTAACTGTAGCCTGTAAGTTGTTTCAGTGGTACTATACATAGTACAAAGGCCATCATACTAATCGTAGAATTATCAGGCATAAAGAATCCTCCTATTATGTCGATGATTGTCTTCATATTTGTAATATAAACTATCGACACAAAGAATTCTGAAAAGCGCATGTCTGGTATTTGGGGATTATGACGGAAAAACCTGTATAAAGGCCACGATAGTACCATGAGCCATAGGAACTGGAAGATAGTTTCATTATCCGCAATCCAGTCGGCTAATTTATCCACTAAATGATCTATAGTTTTCAATATATTTGATACATTTTCAGCAGATACATCTACTCCGTTTATTTTCATAACAGCATCATTATTCAACGTATCTGTTTTCTCAGCGATAGAATCCTTTATAGCAGCTATAGAATCTGCCATCGATGCTCCCAGCTCTTTGCCTTTAAAATCATCATCTAACCCTTTTTTAATATTATTAGCAGCAGTTTCCTTACCAACTTTTATAGTATTCAGATTTTTTATATTGAATCCAGACTCTACAAACACAGACAGAGCTACCACCAGGAAGAACATCTTGAATGGAGGGAAATATGCCATCTGCATACCACTCAGATAGTCGCGAATCATGTAGCCAGGACGCAGCAACAGGTCGCGGATGGTGCGAAACATACCACGATTGCCCAGTCCCCAGACATCAAGGAACAACAGAAAGGCCTGTTTAAACGAATATCTGCCTACTATTGCCTTCTGTCCGCATCGTGGACAGAAGTTGCCTTGAAACTCCGTATGACAGGTTGCGCATTCGTGCGTGTCTGTGTTGAGTGGTGCCACTTCGTGGGGTTTTACTTGCCACTCACAGAACCTTTTGTATTTATCTATAAGTATCTCTTTTTGCTCCATAACGATTGCAAAGGTAACAAAAATATATTAGAAATGTATCATCCGCTGTTATTTTTTCTAAAATTCTTTGTAATTTCGATATTAAGTTATATCTTTGTGGCTTGAAACGAAATTCATTACTTTATAAACTCATTTTTATATGAACAACGTACCTAAAATTAAGATTGGAATCGTCGCTGTATCTCGCGACTGTTTCCCTGAGTCATTGGCAGTAAACCGCCGCAAGGCTGTTATCGCCCAGTATGAGAAGAAGTTTGGTAAGGACGGCATCTACGAGTGTCCTATCTGTATCGTTGAGAGTGAGATTCACGCTCAGCAGGCTCTTGAGGATGTAAAGAAGGCTGGATGTAATGCTCTCTGTGTATACCTTGGCAACTTTGGTCCTGAGATCTCTGAGACCATGATTGCTGACTGGTTCCAGGGTCCAACAATGTTCTGCGCTGCTGCTGAGGAGACTCAGAACGACCTGATCGACGGTCGTGGTGATGCTTACTGCGGTATGCTGAACGCTAGCCAGGCTCTCTCTCTGCGCAAGACTCGCGCTTACATCCCAGAGGAGCCCGTTGGCGACGCTGCTCAGTGCGCTGAGATGATTCACGAATTCCTGCCTATCGCTCGCGCTATCGTTGGTCTGCAGAACCTGAAGATCATCAGCTTCGGTCCTCGTCCAAACAACTTCCTGGCTTGTAACGCTCCTATCCGTGCTCTGTATGATCTCGATGTTGAGATCGAGGAGAACTCAGAGCTCGATCTGCTTGAGGCTTTCCAGAAGCATCAGGGCGACCCACGTATCGACGATGTAGTTAAGGATATGGCTGCTGAGCTGGGTGCTGGCAACAAGATTCCTTCAGTTCTGCCTAAGCTGGCTCAGTACGAGCTCACACTGACCGACTGGATTGAGGGTCACAAGGGTTCTCGCCAGTTCGTAGCTATGGCCAACAAGTGCTGGCCTGCATTCCAGACCATGTTCGGTTTCGTACCTTGCTATGTTAACAGCCGTCTTACAAGCCGTGGTATCCCCGTAGCTTGCGAGGTTGATATCTATGGCGCTCTGTCAGAGTACATCGGAACATGTATCACTGAGGATGCTGTTACACTGCTCGATATCAACAACACCGTACCTACCGATATGTACGAGGAGAGCATCAAGGACAAGAAGTTTGCTTGCGATACATACACAGAGAAGGAGATCTTCATGGGCTTCCACTGTGGTAATACCGCTTCAAGCAAGGTTTGCAACTGCCAGATGTGCTTCCAGCGCATTATGGCTCGCGCTCTGCCTGTTGAGGTTACTAACGGTACCCTCGAGGGTGACATCCAGCCAGGTCTGGCTACAGTTTATCGTCTGCAGTCTACTGCCGACACCAAGCTCCGCGCTTACATCGCTCAGGGCGAGGTTATTCCTGTAGCTACACGCTCGTTCGGTTCTATCGGTATCTTCGGTATCAAGAACATGAGCCGCTTCTATCGTCACGTCCTCATCGAGAAGCACTACCCACACCACTGCGCCGTTATGTTCGGTCATCAGGGTAAGTACTTGTGGGAGGTTCTCAAGTACATGGGCATCCCCGTTGACGAGATTGACTACAACTTCCCGAAGGGTGACTTCTACCCAACCGAGAATCCGTTTGCATAATCCGCAATGGTCGTATGATAATAAAGAGCAGCCCCGCTTATCGAGGCTGCTCTTATTTTTTTATGTCGCCGATTCAGTAAAGAAGCATCATCAACAGATAGCCCACGCCGATGCTCACGAAGGTCGTGATGAAACCTGCCAACTGGAAAGAGTGGTTCACCACATATTTGCCAATGCGCGTCGTACCCGTACGGTCGAAACCGATAGCAGCCACCTCTGTAGGATAGTTTGGCAAGAAGAAGTAGCCGTTCACGGCAGGAAACAGCACTAGCAGCACCATCGGAGGCACACCCAGCGCCAGTCCAACGGGGAAGAGTGTCTTGACAGTGGCGGCCTGCGAGAAAAGCATGATGCTGAACAGGAACAACGGAATGGCAAACAACATCGGATAGCTGGTAAAGAAGCTATCCACACCGCCCAGTATCACCTCGTGGTGAGCTTCAAAGAAAGTACTGCCCATCCATGCAATACCGAAGATGGAAACCATCGCGTTCATTCCCGCAGCAAAGACATTACTGCTGGCGGCTTTGCGCACATCAGCCTTTCCCACCAGCAGAATCAGAGCAGCAATGCTCATCATCACCACTTCAATCGTCGTATTCATAGCCAGCCGAATACCGTTAAATGAAGGGCGCAATTCTGGGAATACGCCAAACAGCACCACCAACAGCACACCCAGCATGAATGCCAGCACGGCCCATTTGGCTTGTGGGTTGTTGGCCATGGTCTCGTCGCGAGTCTCATCTTCCGCATTCAGCAGTCCCTCACGGATTCGTCGCTGATATTCCGCATCTTTCTCCAGCGGCTTGCCCACATAGTTCTGCACCAACGAGGCCACCAGAATGGCGATGAGAGAGGCCGGAATGGTAATCGCCATGATCTCCGTCATACCAATACCCTTGTCGCCCAACAACATTTCCGACACGATAGCAGCTGTAGCAGCCGATACGGGCGAACCCGTACACCCCAACGACGCCGCTATCGTCGCCACACTCAGGGGACGTTCTGGGCGCACCTTGTCTTTGCGCGCAATCTCCGAAATGATAGGCAGCATCGCATAGCAGGTGTGCGCCGTTCCCGTGCATAGACTGAAAAGCCAGGTGACCAGTGGAGCGTAGAAAGTGATGCGACTGGGATGCTTCTTCAGAAAACGTGCCGCCACATTCACCATATAGTCCAGTCCGCCTGCCGCCTGCAG
>ONYZ01000023.1 GCA_900322175.1 uncultured Prevotella sp. | reverse complement strand
CGTGGCGGCCACGCCCGTGGCGTCGGCAAACGTCAGCGCCTTCGTCGCGCCGTCGATGGAGTAGTCGCCGCCCTCCGCGTCCGTCTCCTTCATCCCCGCATGCAGCAGCGTCGCCGTCGCGCCCGCCAGCGGGTTGCCGCCTTGGAAGTCGTAGGAGGCCGGCGCGCCCGTGCCGTCGTACACCGTCAGCTCGCCCTCGAACGAGGCCTGCGTGCCGCCGTCCGTCGGCGAGCCGTCCTTCATCGTCAGCACGCCCGCCAGGTACTTCGTCACGTCGCCCGCCAGCTCGCGCCAGACGTACAGCTTGTCGCCCGCCGAGTAGTCCTCGTCGCCCGGGTCACCCACCGGCCCCGTGAACTTCAGCGTGCGCGTCTTCTTGCCCGTCTCGCCGTCCGTCGTCACGTCCACCGTCGAGCGGGTCGTGGCGCTACTCCCCTCCCTTGTAGGGGAGGGGTCGGGGGTGGGGTCAGTAATCCCCGCTCCCACGGTCACTCGTATCACCGTCGCTGTCTGTTCCGTCTTTGTCTCCCAGCCCATCGTATCGTCCGACGAGCATGCTGTGAACAAGAGGGCTGCGGCCATCATCGCGCCGCCCACTGCCTTTCGGGCTGCGGCCCCGACCAGCCAGCCCAAACTTAAATGCTTAATATGTTCCATTCTAAATATTAATTCTTTTAGTCGGCGTTCCGCCTTTCTTGCGTCCCGATGGTAGCAAGCGACCGGAGGTCGAGCGGTAAAAGCGGCAAAGCCGAGCGATCAATTATCAATTCCCGGGAAATGAATGTTTGACGGGCGTCGGGTCGGCTGCGCTGACGGTGACGCCGGTGAATCGGATGCACATCATGGTGAGGTCGTCGTTAGGCTCGGCACCGTTGCGGTGACTCTCTACCTCGGCGGCAATGGTTTCTACCACTTGCCGGGATGACTCGAAGTGGGTGTTGCGCAGAATGCTGAGCAGACGATCGTTGCCAAACTGCTGTTGCTCTTGGTTCTCGGCCTCGTTAAGTCCGTCGCTATAGATAAAGAGCGGACGGTCCTGGATGGTATCTATCTCTTCGCCAATGTATTCTACACCCGCCCAGAGACCGAATGGCGGGTTGGCCTCCATCTCAAGGAAGTCGCTGTGCAACTCTGAATCTCTGATGACAGGAGGATTGTGGCCAGCATTGCAGAACGACAGGTGACCGCTGTGCAGGTCGATAAGTCCGACGAAACAGGTGACGAACATTCCGTTCTGGTTGTCATCGCCCGAGAGTGCATTGTTGATTCTGGTGCATATCTCGGCAGGCTGCAAGCCCTGCTTGGCCAGAGTCTGGAACAGTCGGGTGGCCTGCGACATGAACAGTGATGCCGGCACTCCCTTGCCGCTCACGTCGCCCAGACAGAAGTAGAGTTGGTCGTCATTGATAACATAGCCGTAGAGGTCGCCACCAACCTCGCGTGCGGGACTCATCGAGGCATACATATCCAGCCCCTCGCGCTGTGGGAACTCGTGGGGTACCATCGACATCTGTATATCGCGGGCAATGCGCAACTCGCTCTCTATGCGCTCCTGCTCGGTTTTAAGCTCGGCCAGCCGTCGGGCTGCCTGCAGGCGCGACAGGACGAAGATCACTATGGCTATCAGCACAATGACAATGATAGCCATCACCAGATTGGTCTGCCGGCGTTCGCTCTCCATCTTTTCGCGCTCCTGCTGTGCTCGCAGTTCGTCGAGCTCGAAGCGCTTGTTGAGTTCGTTGAGTTGCTCCAGGGCTTCACCTTGCCTTAGCGAGTCTACGAGTTCGTAGTGCTGATGCAGATAACCGTAGGCTTCTTTCCATTTTCCCAGTTCAGAAAGGATGGTGGCGCGCTTGCCCAGAATCTCAGAATATGCATTGATGTCGAGTTCCTTGGCTATTGGCAACTGCTGGTCGTTAAGTTTCAGAGCCTCGGCATAATTCTTACGGGCAATGGCCAGTTGTGCGCGATATCCTATCACCTCATTACGCGCAACCTGCGACCATCCTGTCTTATCAATATACAT
This sequence comes from uncultured Prevotella sp., assembly GCA_900322175.1. GTDB lineage: Bacteria > Bacteroidota > Bacteroidia > Bacteroidales > Bacteroidaceae > Prevotella. Next base: position 33,521 of record ONYZ01000023.1, on the reverse strand, counting down.
CACTACCGAATCGACATGCGTGGCTGCACGGTCGTAGTCTTTCTGATACATACAATAGATATAATATGCGTGATGATAGTAATACAGCCAGTTGTCGAACTGTTTAGGCTTGATCGTAGTATCCTTGCGGCATTCGTCGATGTATGCTCTCCATTCGGCCAGTGTGGTGCGCATCTTATCTGCCTCGTCCAGGTTTTTAAGTTCGGTGAGATAATATACGTAGATGCTATTCTTCTGGAATGGTGAGGCATCGGCAGGGTAGTTGGCCAGTGCAGCCTCGAAACTGCGTGCAGACTCCTTGTGATTAAGCTGTCCGTCGTAGACCAGACCTTTGACGAACTCGGCTGCGGTCAGTCCGTACTTGTTGCCTCGCCTGGTGGCATCGTCGTGTATCTCCTGCACCACCTTGATGGCCTTGTTGTGCTCGCCACTGAAGCTGTATTCCTCGCCCAGCAGCATCCATGTGTCGTAGAAGTCGGTCCACAACTCGTGCTCACGACAGAAGTCGAGCACCTCGGGCACCATCATTACCAGGGTGTCGTGGATATTGTTGTTGTAGTAATATGTCAACTTGCGATATTGGTCTTGCGCCTCTTTAGCAAATTTGGCAGAGTCGTTGTCTTGCGCATGGCCATTACCTGTAGGGGCGCCCCCGTTTTGTTGCCCGCAACCTATCGCAAGTAGCAAGAGCAGAAGGGATAGTAGATTAATTGTTTTATTCATCGCTAACAGTAATATTCTGAAATTCGGGTGCAAAATTAGTGCTTTTTTTAGAAATGTGCAAGCAAATTACTACAATTATTTGTATCTTTGCCGCCGAATAAATGATAAGTACAGTAAAAAAGTAGAAAGATGAAAAAGATTATCCTGGCAATATTTGCATTGGCAATGATTAGCGAGCCTGCCGATGCACAGTTCTTGAAGAAACTGTTTAAGAAGAAGGCTAAGACAGAGAAGAAGGCCCCGAAGAAGACAGACGGTATCGACGACGAAGCACAGGTGGCGATGGCCGACTTTGCCACTCTGGCTGATAATATTAACAACCGTAATGCATTTATGGACATCCCCCTAGGCATAAAGGCTGACAGATTTGAGAAGCTGTTGCTGGAGAAGGGATTCACAGAGCGTAAACAGGAGGGAAACCATACGGGTAAGTCGTATATATATGATGGCGAGGTGTATGGTGCTAAATCTACAGTGACCCTGGCAGTGACAGACCAGAGTGACCGTGTGTATGCAGTAGATGTGACAGATAATACTGTGTATAGTTCGGAGAAGGAAGTAAAGGCCAGTTTTGCTAAAGTGAAGAGCGAACTGCAGAAGGTTTACGGTCGTGGCTATGTGGACAATCAGGGCGAGGCATATACTATCCAGACACGTCTGGGCACTGTCAATCTGCACTATGAGCGCGGCTCGCTGACCAGCAGTTATACTATGGGCTTTGCCCTGGATGATGCAAAGGCATATCAGATGGCATATCAGGAGATGGATGACAAGGAGTATGAGACGGCCCCCAGAAAGATAGAAGCCGGACTGGCTGCTGCATGCAACCATACCGACCTGGTGGGCCTGGGTGTGCGCCTGTGGCAGAACCGTACGGTGAAAGGCGCTCAGACAGTGCTTACAAGCTACGACTTTACACTGGGCAAGGCTACTGTAAAGGCTGTCCCGGCATCATTCAATATGGACGGATACCAGGCCATGGCATCGCTGGCTCGCAGAAAGCAGGCCATCACTGCTATCACACTGACAGCCACTGACGACGCTGAGGCAGTATGCAAGGACCTGAAAACCTACGGCTTTACCTCGGCCGACCAAAAGACATGGCGCCAGGGCAAGATGACAGTCGTAGTATCGGCCGACAAGCAAGGCCGCGTGGTGATTACACTGCGATAAGCCGGTTGTGGGCTTATCGCAAGATAATCTTTCTGCCGGCGTGGATGTACAGACCGGGAGTAATGGGCGTATCGATGATGCGCCCATTAATAGTGTAGTATCTGGTATCGGCAGATTTGTTGTCGGCCGAAGGCTGATGGTGGATGCCTGTATCGGAGTAGGGGTCTTGCTCAGGAAAGCTGCCGCGCACGTAAACGCGGTAGCCTTTAGCATCTATATTGAGGGTTTGTGTGTTGGTAAGTGTGGTCTGTTTGCGACTAGTGCCCTGGGCTATAGTCTCGCTATCGAGCCACAGGCTCCATTCGCCCTCGTCGATACCGTCGATAGTGGCAGTGCCGTCGGTAGAGCCCATGTTGAGTACTACCAGCACCTGACTGTCGCCAAGTGTGCGGGTGTATGCCAGTACACCGGCATTGCCAGATACGTTGAGGAAGTGGACAGCAGGATTCTGTGCGGCTGTCTTACTGTCGCTAAGGGCAGGAATAGCATGCTTAAGAGCAAAGAGTGTTCGCAGGGTATTAAGCATCTTTTCGTCCTTAGTGTTCCAATCTATCTTTGTGTCGTGGAAATAGTCGAGTGCCTGGTTGCCACCTGTCTCCTGACCGTTGTAAATAAGCGGCATCCCATACAGGGTGTAGGCAAACACAGTGAGCGGATAGCGGTTGGCACCATACTTCTGGGTGAGCGTCTTCTTGCTCTCGTTGTAGTTCTGGTCGTGATTGGTGATATAGAGCATACGACCAAACGAAAGACTGCTTGAGCTCTCGAGCAGGGTGTTGGCAAAAGCCTTGAGACGGGCAGAGGTGCTGGTAGTGCCATAGTTGGCCAGACTAGACTGGAATCGCCAGGCATAATCGTAGTCGAAACCTACATCCTTAAGACGTGTGGCGTCGTTGGCAATATCAGCCTCGCCAAGGAAGGTGATGGTTTTGCCGCTCTTATACCCTTTAATCATCGGGATAGTGGTCTGCCAGTACGAGGCAGGAATCTTAGGACTGCTGATGTAGTCGCAGCGATAGCCGTCGATATCAGCCTCGTCGATCCAGAACTTGAGACAGTCGTTCATGGCACTGACCAGGTCAGGATTGTTATAGTCTAGTTGCCATACATCGCCGTAGTTGTTGGGGTGGATCATCTTGCCGCCGCTGGTGGCATAGTATTCGGGGTGGGATGTTACCCAGTCGGCATCGGTAGCTGTGTGGTTGGGCACCCAGTCGAGCCATACCTCCATGTTAAGTTGGTGTGCACGGCTAACGAATGATTTCAGATCGGCTATAGTGCCGTATTCAGGATTTGTCTGCTTGAAGTTCTTGGCTGCGTAGGGACTGTTGATGCCTCCGCCGCGAGGGTAGATAGGCATGAGCCATACGATGTCGATGCCAAGCGACTTGAGCTCATCAAGACGGGCCTGAGCGGCAGCAAAGGTGCCGGCCTGTGTGAAAGAACCTACATTCATCTCGTAGATAACACGCTGACCATCGCTGCGCTTCTCGGCAGAGTTGTTGATATCATCGACATAGTCGGCTGCCATGACGGTGCTTGCTGTAAAGGCAAGAAGGAGCAGTAAAAGCAATTTCTTCATAATCGTAAATGTTTAAAGTAAAAAGTGGGGCGACCGATCTTCGCAGAACAGTCTGCCCCTGTTAACAGTAATACCAATGTATGATGAAGCAGGTGTTTACTGTTTAAGTGATATCATCTTATGATGCATTTCTTTCCGTTAACTATATATATACCTTTGGACAGACGGCTATTCAATGTGCCTACCTTTTGCCCCTGGAGATTGAAAACTACATCCTGTGCGCCAGTTATATCTGTGTTTACATTCAGAATGGCTGTGGTAGTAGGGTTAATCTCAGTCACATCGGTAGCTGTGACACGCAGATAATAGTCGCGATCGGCCGTGATGCCAAAGTCGGGCACTTGCTTGCCATTGTTCCAGTTGTTGAAGATGAGGTTGTAAGAACCACCATTGGCATCGAGTAAGAATACCTTGTAAGTGTTTCCTTCGATAGTCTTCTCGTCAACACTGCTCTCACCAGGCCATGCACCAAAGAGTTCGCTGTCGCCCCATGCGTAGAGTCCCAGTGCATCGTATCCTGTCTCGTCGATGACATAGATGTAGTGCTGAGCTGTGGGAATGGCAGGAAGTTCGCCGGTCAACTTGAAGTTGTCGATAGCCAGAGCCATAGCGTTGTTAGCTGCATCGCCTGAGGTTACGGTGATATTCCAAGCCAGATAGAAGTCAACACTTGGTTGCATCTTAGTATTGAGGACAGCACTGACAGGAATGACATCGCCAGGAACCGAGGCATACCCTTCTGTAGCGGCATCGGGGTCTAATTTAGTGCAGAAGTCATCGCCTGCTGATACCCAATTGCGACCATCAACAGAGTAGTACATCTGGATAGTGAAACCGGCAGGGTTACTACCCTTGCGATATTTCTCGATATCATAGCTGATGTGCAGATTCTCTATATCCTTCTGTCCGGTGTTCATGAAATGGGCGTAGATGTTGACACAACGTGTTCCATCGGCCACACCTGTACTGATGCCACCTATAGCACGATCGCTATTGTCGTCTTGTCCGAAGTTCCATATACCGTTCTTGGCATTTGAAGGCAGGCTGGTTCCGCCTGCATACATTGTCTGGTCTTGTGCAGCAGCATAACTGCCAACAACACGCGGAGCAGACGTCTGACGGTCTATACGCCATCCTTCAGGCAGTGTAGCATCGGCTGCTGTACCCATCAGGTCGAAATCTTGTTCGGCAGATAATTTGTCGGCATTCAATTCGATAGCAGGAAAAACGGGAACCTCAGTTTCGGCATGAGCTACCTTGACTGTAGCTTTAGTCTCGAACTTGCCGTTCTTGGCTGTTATACCAAAGACTCCCTCAGTACCATTACTGGTAAATACATGATTATCATCGATAGTACCACCATCAGCTACGGTGAATACCAGATCGTCAGGAGCATCTATCTCCATGCCAAACTGATCGAGGGTGACAGCAGTAAAACGTATGGTAGCAGCAGTGTGGTCAACGATATTGGTAAAGCCACGCAAAGCCTTAGAAGCATAGGCGCGCATCTCTGTAGCATCGGCGTCGCTCACGCTTTCCGGATGATAAGCGATGGTGGCAGGATTCTCGCCGAAGATCAGGCCATACTCCATGCAGGCTGCCATATAGGTAGACATGTCGGTGGGGTGACGGTCGTCTTGGAACCAAGGTGCGATGCCGTCGGCACCCTTGTCGTTGTAAACCATTTGATAAGCCACGCCAACAGGACAGATGGTAACACCAGTCTCGCGTGCCACATCCATATAGTTGGCATAGAACTTATTGTTATAATCGGTAAAGTTTGCCCAATCGCCACTGTAAGCCCAGTTCATAGGCACAATGATAATAGCATTGGGGTTTGGACAGTATTCGCGGATGTAACTTACCCACTGTTTTACATTTTTACGGAAAGCCTCTACGTTAGTACGTGGCAGGCCACTCTGCTCCTGAAGAATGATGTGTGACCAAGCCTCGGTACGGATGAGCATCTTGGCACTTGGTGTACCGTCACCACCCAGTCCGTCGCCTTCTTCCCAGTGGGTGCTTAGCGGCTTGCCCAGCATGGTGTGCTTGATCCAATTAGCATCCTTGCCCATGGCTGCTGCGATGTCGTTGAACATAGCAGCCTGGTCGTTGTAGTGGATAAGACTATTGTTAAGCGACAGCACCTTTACTTTTTCGGGCAACTGAGGCACTAGAGTAACATCAGCAGGCATCAGGGTTACAGACTGTATCACTGTGCTCAACTTTGTCAATGTAAAGCTACCTGTAGCTATATCGAAGGTGAAATCGTAGGTTCCTGGCTCAGTAGAGATACTGGCAGTGCTACCTTTCTCCAGAGTGCCAGATGTGATATTACCTGTGGTGGCTTCATTATAAGGAGCACCCCAAGGTCCGCTCATACCCAATCGCTGATAGATACGCCAATGACTGAAACCATCAGCTGAAGCTGACAGCGAAACCTGTCCCTTGAACAAATTGTCATTAGCATCAAGTTTGAGTTCACCGCTCTTGTCCATATAGTTCCAACCATTGTTGTCGCCAATAACATAAACCGACGTAAGGTTAGAATCGTCATCATCGCTCTCAAGCAGCAGTGTGGCTGCACCATTGTTTATTGTCAGTACAATACGTTTGCAGGTGTAAGTATTGCCACCACAAGAAATGTTGTCGTTGGTGCCAAGGACTAGTGAATAAGGACTGTCCATCATAGCAGCAGTACCATTGCTACCATAGTTGCAAGCAGAACTCCAATCGGCATCGGCTACCTTGAAAGCACCTGAGATTTCCTTGTCGTAAAGCACGTAGGTTCCTTCGCCCTCGTCAGAGAATTCCCAATCGGTAATGGCTCCCCAACCATTCACCTCGCCTCGAACAAAGATGCCTGATGATACAAAAGGAGGACGTGTCGGGTCTGTTTGGTCAGGATCGACTATTGGTTCACCAAATGAGGCCGTAAGACTAACGTTGTCAAGCGCAAGGCCCATAGCCTTGTTGGGTGAAGTGCCGCTTGAAACGGAGATATTCCAAGCCAGATAGATAGAGCTGCCTACGGCCACTGCCGTGTTGAGTTGCTTATTACTAACAGTAGTGGTGGTGATAGGGACAACTACGGCACCAATGGTAGCATCGTCCTTCGGGAAGTCTGTCTTGAAATCATCGCCAGCTTTCTTCCAGGTTATACCGTCGGCAGAGTAGTACAACTGTACGGTAAAGCCTGCATCATTGTCGCCATTACGATATTTCTCGATATCATAGCTGATGTTGAGCTGGTTGATGGGTAGCGTTCCGCCATTGGCCAACTGTGTCATCACGTTGATGCAACGTGTTCCGCCATCAACGGTAGTTGAAAGTCCGCCAATCGCACGGTCGGAAGGAGTGGCACTGGAACCGAAGTTCCAAGTGCCATTCTTTGCATTACTGGCCAGGCTGACGCCACCAGTGTACATCACCTCGGTAGCAGCGGTGCTGTATGCGCCAACCATTCTAGGCGCACTCATCTGACGGTCGATGCGCCAGCCTGCAGGCATGTTGAGCGTAGCTGTAGAAGTAGCAGCGTCCCACATACCATCAAAGTTCTCTGTTATGGTGCTATTGTCTGCTGTAAGCGTCAGCACATCATCTGCCAGTGCTTGATTAAACAAGCATAAAACAGAGACTAGTAAGAATAATATCTTTTTCATGCTTATGTACTAATTATGGTTGGAAAGTAGCAGGATCGATCTCTGTTACACCGTCAGCGGTTACGTGCAGATACACGTCGTGGTCGATAGTATAAGCAAAGTCGGCCAACTGAGTACCGTTGCCGCCATTGTTGAATATCAGGTTCTCGCCCAGACCGGTATTGGCTTCGCCCATATCAAAGTACTTATAGGTAACGCCGTTTACGGTCTGTTCGCCAGTTACGGCCATACCGGGCCAGTCGCCATTAAGGTTGTTGGTATCGCCCCACATATAGAGGGTGATGTCGTCCCAACCTGTCTCATCGTATACGAAGACTGCAAAACCATCGTGCTTAACCTTTGGTTCTGCACCTATCTCCTCGATACCATCGGCAGTGATGCGCAGATAGATGTTGCGGTCGATGGTAAAGTTGAAGTCGGGTAACTGAACGCCGTTTCCACCATTGTTGAAGATGAGGTTCTCAACCAGACCTGTGTTAGCTTCGCCCATGTCGAAGTACTTCCATGTGATGCCATCGTGGTTCCATGTGCCGGTAACCTGCATGCCTGGCCAGTCGCCATTAAGGTTGTTGATATCGCCCCACATGTAGAGGGTGAGGGCATCCCAACCGGTCTGATCGTCGACGTAGACACAGAATCCATCGTGTGTAGGCTCTGGTGCTTCGCCACCACTCCAGTAGTAGCTCTCCCAACGCTGGCCCCAGATGTTGGTAAAGGTACCAACGCCAGGATTATCTGTGTGAGTTGCCTCTTCGCCTACGGTAGTGAACTCTACGCCCTGATTCTTAGAATAGAAACGGAAGCCATCGGCTAAGCTCTTGCAGGCAACGAAGGTGCTGGGATCGAGATAGATACCCCACTTAACATTGCTGTTGGGGGCTTTGGTCAATAAGTACTGTGGATTGCCAACGGCCTCATCGCCGCCGTTGAATGCGCCAGTGATATAAATCTCCTCATCGGCTGTGGTGCCAAATGGGGCAATGAACTCCAACAGAATACGGTCTGCACGTGTCTCAAATTGCTGACGCTCGTGGTCAAACACAATATCCTCGTTGCTCGAACAGCTGCTGATCATGCCTGTAAAGGCTAGCAGAGCGAGTATCAGGCTATATATTTTCTTGTTCATAACTTTAATTCTTAATAATCAATTACTTAATAGTTGGGATTCTGAACCAAGCCAGGATTTACAGAGATAGCAGTCTGTGGCAATGGGTACCACTCGTACTTGCGATCGCGCTTGGCGGGCAGGCTGATACCATCCTCGGTGGCACGTCCCCAGAACCACCACTGGCCCTGTGTGAACTTATCAAAGCGGCGCAAATCTGTACGACGACGGTTGCCCTCGCCCAGGTATTCCTTTCCCCACTCGGAGAGCATCCAGTCCATATCGAACTGTGTGAAACCTGGACCAGGAATGCTGAGTGCAGCAGTACGGTCGGAGCTCTTGTAGTAGCGGGCACGAACGGCATCTACATAGTTCTTAGCCTCTGCGCTGTTGCCCTTACGCATCTCGCACTCGGCTACATTATAGTAAGCCTCGGCCAGACGGAACTGTACATCATCGATGCTCTTGAATCCGCCATTGTCATCGTTAGGATAGAGAGGATACTTGACCAGACGAACACCTGAGTTGGTCTCGCCCCAACGAGGACTCATAACAGTCTCGAGGTCGCGACCCTGATTGAGGAATGTGCCCAGTTGGTCAACATATACCAGGTCCTGACCATCGCGGTCGGCATCGGCCTTAAGCACGTCGCCTGTGCCGAAGTTGGCACGCATCAGTCCCTTAAGGAACATACCTGGTCCGTGGGTCTTGGTGGCTGCATCGTAGGTATAGTTCTGCTTGCGGATGTCGCGATCGTCGAAACGCTCGTATGGAGCACCCAGCTTATCGCCATAGTCAAGGAAACACTTGGCACCGATAGAACCACCTGTGGGCTGAACTGTACCAGAGTTGTCGAACGAAGGAACCAGGCATACGCAGTTCCATGCGCCGATGCCATCGTAGCTCTGTCCGAAGTAGTCGGCATAGCCATACCACATACCCACCATGGTGCGTACGTTAGAGATAGCATTGGCAGCCCCCTGACCATCCTCGGCTGCCAGTGCGAAGATGACCTCAGGACTCTTGACATTATCCATAGAGTAGAGGTTGCGGTAGTTGTCGTCGATGGCGTAGTTGCCATAGGTGCCATTGATAATCTCCTTAGAGAGACTTTCGCATTCATCGTAGTGGCTCTCGCCGATAAATACCTCGGCATTGAGCAAAAGACGGGCTTTGAGCAGACGGTTCATGGCCTGGTTGGCACGATTAACCATAGAGTGGTTTGCATCGTCCTTGGCCAGAGCACTTACTGTCTCGTCGAGTTCGGTTGCAATGAAGTTGTATATCTTCTTGCATGATGTGTTCCAGTCAGGATCGGCCGAACCGGGAACCTCGCTGCTAGCAGAAGTGTTAAGAGGCAGTGCACCACCCCAAAGTTCGAAGATACAGTAGTAGTTCCAAGCACGGATAGTACGAACTTCGGCTACATACTGAGCCAACTGTGCATCGGTCATGCCAAGGCCCGAGGCGCTAAGTCCTTCAAGGTCGCTAAGCAGCAGGTTTGCCAGTCCGATGGCAGTCCATGCTCCATTCCAAGCATTGTTGATAATGGTAGACTCAGAAGTCCAGTTGTGCCAAGAGAGCACGGTCTTCATGGCCTCGTCCCATCCCCAGAGTCCGCCATTCCATACACGCCATGTAATCTGGTCGGAAGGATACTCCGAAAGGTGGAAGAAATTTTCACCAGCCAAGGTCTGCGATGTCTGTCCGTAGATGGCAGCCACAGCTCCCTTTACACTGGCTTCGTTCTGATAATAGACACCGGCATCGATACGGTCGTAAACCTTCTCGTCGAGATCGGTACAAGCCGAAAGCCCCAGTCCCAGTGCCATCGCTATGATGCTATATTTGATTGTTTTCATATCTCTTAATTCTAGATTCTTAATTCTTAATTAGTGAAAGCGCAGTGTTACACCCAGACTAACCTGTGTGGCCTGTGGATAGGCACTGTTAGAGTCGATACCAGGGGTGATGCCTGTAGAGGTGACGATAGAAGGATCGTTGCCCTCGTAGCCAGTGAGTGTGAATACGTTCTTGGCAGTGAGATATACGCTCAGACTCTCGATGAGCTGACGATTCTTTGGCGAATAGGTATAGCCGAGAGTTACATTGTCGAGCTTGACGTAGTCGCCCTTCTCAAGGAAGTAGCTTGAGATAATACCGCCGCTTGATTCTACATCAGCATAAGTGGTATAGGCAGTGCGCAGTACATTGTCGGTACCTGCACCCTTCAGTCCCATGCCATACTTGCGCATGTTGAATATCTCATAGCCCAATGCACTACGGAACAGCATGCTTAGATCCCAGTTCTTGTAGCTGATAGAGTTGCTCCACGACAGGAAGTGCTTTGGTGCGCCGTTGCCGATGGTACGCTTGTAAGAAGGATCGGCCTGTGCGGCAGGAACCTTGTTGCCATCGTTGTCGTAGATGAGCAGTAGCCCGTTCTCGTCGATACCAGCATGCTCATAGCCATAGAACTGGCCGATCTTTCCACCCTCCTCGACACGGAAGAAATACTCGCTGGTGCCAGGGCCTGGTTTCTGATATAGGTCGAGGTATGCCATCTGGTAGGCGTCGCTTGAGAGTTTTGTGAGTTTTGTGTCACCCATGCTCCAGTTGATGCCTGTGGTCCACTTCAGGGTCTTCTTGGCAATCACGTCATAATCGAGAGCTACCTCGATACCTGTATTCTTTGTAGTACCTACATTAACCAGAATGGTGTTGTAGATGAATGGAGGCTGTGGGGCAGTGTAGTTGTAGAGCAGGTCCTGTGAGCGACGGTCGAAGTACTCGACGCTACCACGCAGACGACTGTTAAGAGCTACAAAGTCGATACCTACATTAAACGCAGTAGATTTCTCCCAAGCCAGATCGGGGTTGGCATTGAGTGATGGCGCATAACCATTAATCCACTGATTGTCCATCAGATAGGCACCACGGGTGCTGTATGTAGCGATGCTCTGATAAGCATTGAAGTCTGAACGACCTGTAACACCATAGCTTACACGTGGCTTAAGACTCTGGAATGTCTGTGCCAGGCTCTGGGCAAACGGAGTGTTGATGATTTCCCATGCCAGTGATGCTGAAGGGAAGCTTCCCCACTTGCTGTTGGCACCAAACTTGGTGCTACCCTCGCGGCGCATAGATGCCGAAGCGTAGATGATATCATTGAAGTTGTAATTCAATCGGCCGAAGAAACCAATCAGAGTAGATTCAGAAGAGCCTGCCCAGAGGTTAGCCTTACCATCGCGCAGGTAGCTACCGCTGCCAATGCCGTGGAACGAAAGCGCATCGTAGACAAATCCCATATTCTCGTTGCCGCTCTGTTCCCACTTGCTACGCTCCCATGAGTAACCCAATACAGCCTTGAGCTGGTGCTGGTTGAGAGTCATGGTGTAGTTTATGAGATACTCCAAACGATTAGTCCACCACTTCTGGTAGTTGATGCGTGCACGACCGTCGTAACCATTCCAGAACGACTCACTCGAAGTAGATGGTGTGTAGAAGTTGTCCTTAAGATCATTGTACTGCAGAGCGTAACTTAGCGATGTACTGAGATTGTGCTCTTCGAGTTGCAGGATATTCAACTTAATGTCGGCATTACCAAGCAGATAGACGCGGTCTCCCTGACTTACGTTCTCCTTAAGATCGTTCACAGGGTTGTGAATGTCTGTAGGTGAGTTGGGCTGGTAGTAACTACCATCAGGATTCTTGACAGGGATTGTAGGGTTCATAGTGAGAGCTGTGTCAAACAGACCGTCGTTGCCCCACTTCTCGTGCACCTTACGGGCAGAGAGTGATGAGTTGAACTGCAGACGGTTGTTGAGCGCACGCTGCTCGCCAACGAAACGTGCTCCATATTCCTCGCGACCAGAAACGATATCAAGACCATTACCTTTCTTATAGTTGAGCGACAGTCCGAAGTAACCGTTCTTGGTAGATGAATCGATAGAAATATACTGGTTGAGGCTATAGCTTACCGGACGGGTAATCTCATCCCACCAGTCGGTATCGGCACCATAGTCCTGACCACGGCGCGAACGACGGAACTCATCGGTAGAAAGAATGTCAACACGGGGCTTCTGAACGTTCAGTGCTATATAACTATCGTAAGTAACATTAGTAACACCAGCAGAGCCAGAGCCCTTCTTGGTGGTTACCAGGATAACACCATTAGCACCACGAGTACCGTAGATGGCAGCCGAACCGGCATCCTTAAGTACGGTGATCGACTCAACATCCTGAGTAGCAATGTTACGCAGATCGCCGCCGGCAATACCATCGATAACTACCAGTGGACCATTGCTTGCTGTGAGAGAACCTGCACCACGCACCTGGATATCAGTCATGGCGTTAGGGTTAGCGTCGGCTGTAGAGGCTACGTTGAGTCCTGCTACCTTACCGGCAATCAGAGCCATCGGGTCGCTAGCTGCTCCCTGATTGAACTGATCCTTGTTGATCTGAACAACAGAACTAGAGATTTCCTTCTTGGCCATCGATCCATATCCTACTACAACGACCTCGTTGAGCTGGGCTACATCCTCCTTGAGCGTAATCTCAATGCCGTTCTTGGCCGACACTTCCTGAGGGTTGAAGCCGATGTAGGTGATGACCAACGTGGCTCCCGTCTGGCATTTCAGACTGAAGTTTCCGTCGAAGTCTGTCACTGTGCCGTTAGATGTTCCCTTAACTACGACCGAGGCACCGATAACGGCCTCGCCCGCTTCGTCCTTCACATGACCATTGATAGTGGCCTGTGCTGAAACATCCAAGGCAAAAAACATCACCGCTAGCATCATTAGCAAGTGATAACAAAGATTTTTTGATCTTTTCATCTTCATTGGTTTTTTGTTAAAATTAGAGTTAAATATAAAATGCTTTATTTCTTTTCTATTCTGATGGCAGCACCACCGCTACGGGCCAGGCGCAAATGCAACGTATCGCCCTTATTCACGTTAATCTGACGTATTGTCATCTCATAAGGATTGCGCTCGTAATCGGCATCGGGACCGTCTTCGTAGATTACGGCACGGTATGTTGCACCTTCGTCAAGGAAATCGAGTGCGACATCGATGTTTCGTGCCTCCTCGTTGGTTATGCTACCGATGAACCAGCGGTCGCCATTGCGCTCTTTTCTTACAGTGGTGATATACTTGCCTATTTCTCCATTTGGAACCAAGGTTTGGCTCCATGTGGTGGGACAACTCTCGATAAAACTCAGCGCAGGCTGGCCCTCGTAGTTCTCGACAGCATCTGCGGCCATCTGTAGCGGACTGTAGATTACCACGAATTCGCCCAACTGTTTGGCTAGAGTAGAGTGGGGATGAGTGCCTGGTACAATCTCTGAGAAGTTAAAGATTGCTGGTGTGAAGTCGGTAGGACCAGCCAAACCACGAGTGAATGGCAGCGTAACGGTATGCGATGGAGGATTGCCACCACGACGATCCCAGGCATTATACTCCTGACCGCGTACACCCTCCTGAGTCATCAGGTTGGGCATGGTGCGCTGTAAGCCTGTAGGCATAGCGGGTTCGTGATTATCGATCATGATGTGATGTTTGGCGGCACACTCTATGACGCGACGGTAGTGACGTATGCCATACTGCGACTTGGCTAGCTCCTTACCATCAAAATAATGACCTACGTAGCCTGTCTTGACGGCACGAATGCCCAACTTCTCAAACCAGCTGAAGGCCTGCTCCATCTGGTGCTCAAGCAGGGTGGCATTACCCCAAGTCTCTGTATGGCCGATAAATCGTACACCCATGGATAGTCCGTAACGTGTGACTTCTTCCATATCAAAATCGGGGTATGACTCCAGATAGCTGATCTTTTCGCCCTGTCCCCAACCTGGGTTCCATCCCTCAGCCAGTACTCCGCTAAAGCCGTGACGCGCAGCAAAGTCCATATAGCGCTTTACGTTTTCGGTAGTTGCTCCATGTGTGGGGCCCATCTCCCAGGTGTTCTGTTTCTTGTGGATGCTCCACCAGATGCCGATATAGCGACCTGGTTCTATCCACGATGTATCTTCGATTTGTGATGGTTCATTTAGATTAAGCATCAGATTGGATGTTAGCAATCCACCTGCAGTATTGCTTATAATCATTGTTCGCCAGGGACTCTTCATCTCGCCCTTGGCATACACCTTCACTCCGTTTCGCCATGGGGTTAGTGCAGTAAGGAGTCTTACAGCACCATTATCGCCACTGCGTGGTGTGAGGTTGATGCTGGCGTAATCCACAAGTGCTGCCTCGTGAATGGCAAGATACAGATCTTTCTCGTATTCGATAGTAAGTGGAGTGCATACAGTATCCTTCTTGCTGAGCAGGTCCGACTTGTATATTCCTTCGAAGTACTCTGTGTTGTTTGAGGGGATTGACCATCCTTTGGCATCGTGGGCGAGAGTGATTTCTGTCAACTCGTCATTGATGCAGTACTCTTTACCTTTATTATAATCAGGAAGGATGTATCTGAATCCGAAACCATCGTTGAACACACGGAAAACCACCTGCATGGGGCGACCTGTGTTCTCGCGGAAGTTTACTGTCAACTCATTGTAGTGATTGCGTGTAGTCTCAAACTCACCCCAGGGCTGTGTCCATGTATCATCGACTGATGTACGGGTAACCTTGCCCATCTTGGAGTTTGCGCCAAGTTGGCCGTTGTCAAGTTGATAACCCAGATGTGATGGCGCAACGAGCGTGCGACCCTGATAAACTACGGTGTAATACGGACTGTGGTTCTTCACTCCGACGGATACTGTCACAGTTCCGTCGGGCGAAGATACCTTAACGTTTCCGGCGTTACTCCTCATAACACCATTCATTACCAAACCAACTAATATAACAATTCTAACAACTAACATTTTCATTTGCGTAGTACATTTTTAGATTTCTGCCGCAAAGGTATAGACATAAATAATCGTTTCCAAGCTCAACAAACAAAAATCTAGATGGTTAAAAATGTAAATGATTGATAATTAGATGTTTATGTTTTTAGCATCTTTAATAAATCAAAAGTTTTTCAATCGGTTTTTAGTCTGAAATGACCATTTAGATTTGGTAGTTTCAGAAAGAAATTGTATCTTTGTCGCGTAATTCAAACAAAAAAAACGATATTAGCTTATGATACGCTTTTGGCTTTTGGCTATGATGATGGTTTTTGTAATGGATGGCTCTGCCCAACAGACAAGCAACAGACAACTCTACCAGACTCTTGATAGTTTGATAGAGCAGTACGACCAGTTGACCATCAATAAGGAACGACGTATGGAGAATATTAAAGAAGGTGTAAAGGGAATAAACCTTACGCCAGAGCAGCAGTATGACCTGAATCAGCGGCTCTATGATGAGTATGTGGCGTATAAGTTCGACTCGGCATTCTATTATATAGATAAGAACGTGAAGGCTCTACGTGCATCGGGAGATAAGGAACGATTTGCTGCCAGTGCTGTCCGTATGGCACATATCTTGGCCGTAACAGGCCTCTTTGATCGTGCCCGCCGACTACTCGACGAGGTGAATGTAGACTCTATCAGCAATAAACAGAAGATAGACTACTATACCCAGCAGAGCGAGCTTAATCTGTATCGATCAGAGATGGCACAATCCACCATCTACTTCCACGATTACATCGAACGTGCACAGCATTATCGTCAGCTGGTGATACAGATAGCACCCAAGGACAGCTACGACTATATCTTTAACCTGGCTACGTATGTGTGTGAGGAGGGTGATAAGGATAAGGCAATACAGATACTTGAGGACTATCTGCCCAAACTGCAACAGGGTACTCGTCCGTATAGTATCATAACTAGTACGCTTGCGTTCTTCTACCAGATAAAAGATAATAGGGAACTACAGGAACATTATCTGCTACTTAGTGCCATCAGTGATGAACAATGTGCCATTCGCGAGAACAATTCTTTACGACTGTTATCAGAGGTACTTATGTCGCGTGGCGAAAACGACGAGGCCTATCGCTATCTGCTTCAGACTATCAGTGAGGCAAAGTTTTATGGTAGCCGCATTCGTATGATGCAGGTTAGTAGGATGGCTCCGCAGATACTGCAACTCTATGATGCAGAGCGCACTCAGACTCAGCATCGCACCAATATGCTACTGATTGTGATATCTATTATCTCGCTGATTCTGGTGGGTATCATTGTCTACACGCTCATCCTTTATCGCAAAAAGCATGCTGCCGGACTGCAGATTATAGAGATGAACAAGGTGATGGCACGACACACAGAGGAAATAGAGAATGTTAATGCACAGATGAAGGAGGGCAATCGTATAAAGGAGGAATACATAGGCCGATTCTTGGAACTGAGCAGTAATCTGATTTCTGGAGGAGAAAAGAGGTTGAAACAACTGAACCGTCTGGCAAGAGAGCGAAAACTGGAAGAGCTGTATGCCGAGCTAAAGACTATGGAGCCAATAAACTCGGGTATACGTACATTCCATAGTCATTTCGATACTGCGTTTCTTAATATCTATCCAGACTTTATCAGCGAAGTAAACAAACTGCTGAATGATGACAGCCAGTTTGTGATAGAATCTGATGATGCTCCTGTGAAGCACCTTACTACTGAGCAGCGTGTGCTGGCACTTATCCGTCTGGATATCAACGACAACCAGAAGATTGCCGACATCCTGCGTTCTAGCATCACTACCATCTATACCTATCGCTCTAAACTTAAGGCAAAGGCTAAAAACAAAGAAACATTCGAGGA
This sequence comes from uncultured Prevotella sp., assembly GCA_900322175.1. GTDB lineage: Bacteria > Bacteroidota > Bacteroidia > Bacteroidales > Bacteroidaceae > Prevotella. Next base: position 16,542 of record ONYZ01000023.1, on the reverse strand, counting down.
CGATGTACGCAAAATAGCTACGTATTAGAATTGGGAGCAACACTGTTATTGTGCTGCTCCAATTTGGCCTTCAATATCCTTTATGACCAGTCCGGCCAGCGTAAAGCCGAAGATACCTGTGATTTGTACTAGCGAACCATTCTCGCGACCTATAGCGTTGGTGCCGCGATTGGTTAGGAGTTCGTCGCTATATATGCACTGGAACTTTCGCTCAGGGAATTGCCCCAGACTCTTAAACCTCTTGCGCAGAGTACGGGCCAACGGGTCGCCCTGAACCTTCCAGAATTCAGTTACCTTTATGCGAGTAGGGTCAAGCTTCAGAGCGGCTCCCATCGATGAGAACAGTGTGGCATCGGTCTTACATGCCATAAGGATGAGCTGGGCTTTGTCCTTGAGCGAGTCGATAGCATCGATGATGTAATCGTAGCTGCCAAGCGAGAACTCTTCGGCCGTCTCCTCTGTGAAAACCTTATGCAGGGCAGTAATCTCAGCGTAGGGGTTAATGGCCAATAGTCGCTCCTTGAGTGCGTCAACCTTTATCTGATCGATGGTCTTGGTGGTAGCCATCAGTTGGCGATTGATGTTGGTGACGTTTACTGTATCAAAGTCTACTATCGTAAGGTGTTTAATACCGCTACGCACCAATCCCTCGGCACACCAAGAGCCTACACCTCCCACACCGAACAATATCACACGCTTCTGGGCAACGAGCTCCATCGTCTCGTTGCCCAAAAGTAATTCGCTTCTATGGAAAATCTCTTTTTCTGTTACCATAGGCTTACAGTGGATAATCCTCGAATGCGTAGAGTACTGTGCTGAGGTAGCGCTCGCCTGTGTCGGGCAGCAGAACTACAATCTTTTTGCCCTTGTTTTCTGGGCGCTTAGCCACCTGGATGGCTGCGTAAAGAGCAGCACCTGCACTGATACCTACCAGCAGACCCTCGCTCTGAGCAATCTCACGACCAGTGCGGATGGCATCATCATTCTCTACATCGAATACCTCGTCGATTACGTTAGCATCATAGGTTTTTGGCACGAAGCCTGCGCCGATACCCTGAATCTTGTGAGGACCGCTCTGGCCACCATTGAGCACTGGGCTCGACTTTGGCTCTACGGCGATAATCTTAACGTTAGGATTCTGCTCCTTGAGATACTTACCTGTACCGCTGATGGTACCACCAGTACCTACACCACCGATGAAGATGTCGACCTTACCATCTGTGTCGCGCCAGATCTCAGGACCTGTGGTTGCGTAGTGCTTAGCTGGGTTTGCACCATTCTCAAACTGCTGCAGGATAACTGCACCAGGAATGCTGTCGCGCAGTTCCTCGGCGGCGCGGATGGCGCCTGGCATACCGTCTTTTCCAGAGGTGAGTCGAACCTCAGCACCATAAGCCTTAACGAGGTTACGACGCTCAACGCTCATGGTTTCAGGCATGGTAAGGATTAAGTGATAGCCCTTAACGGCTGATACCAGTGCCAATCCTACGCCAGTGTTTCCGCTAGTTGGCTCGATGATGGTTGCACCAGGCTTAAGTATGCCCTTAGCCTCTGCATCCTCAATCATCGCCAATGCGATACGGTCCTTAACGCTACCGCCAGGATTAAAAAACTCTACCTTAGCAATCACAGGTGTCTCAAGACCCTTTGCTGTTGAATACTTGTTGAGCTCAAGAAGTGGAGTGTTGCCGACGAGCTCAGTCAGCTGTTTTGCAATCTTTGCCATAATCCTTACCTTTTTAATATATTAATACTACTTTTTTATTCTTAATGTCTGTGATTAAATAACCACGGTGCAAAGGTACGGCGATTTTCGCAATCCCACAATCCCCTTTGTGTGGCATTTCGTATACCAAATGTTTGGTATTTGGCCTTTTTGGGCTGTAATTTATGGCTGCAAAAGTACTATTTTTATTTTTATTATTGCTAAATTTAGTTTATTATTTGTATTTTTGTAGCCGTAAAATCAGAATGTATGAACGAACTTATTACCTCTATTAATGATGCCGTGTGGGGATATGTACTGATATTCGCACTGGTGGGTTGTGGACTTTGGTTTACTTGGCGCACGCGCTTTGTGCAGTTCCGTATGGTGGGCGAGATGATTCGATTGCTCACCGATTCGGCAGTGGATACCGTGGGCGAACAGGTGAAGGATGATGACCGTAGTGGTAAGAAGAAACACATATCATCATTCCAAGCCTTTGCCGTGAGTGTGGCCACGCGTGTGGGTACGGGCAACCTGGCTGGTGTGGCTTCGGCCATTGCCATAGGTGGACCTGGAGCTGTGTTCTGGATGTGGATCATTGCACTTATAGGCTCTGCCACAGCCTTTGTCGAGTCAACGCTTGCCCAGCTGTTCAAACAGAAACATAAGGACTCGTTTATCGGAGGACCGGCTTACTACATACAGCGTGGATTGCATCAGCGATGGATGGCTGTGACGTTTGCAGTATTCATCACCTGTCAGTTCGGACTGTCAAACAACTCCATCCAGTCTAATACCATCTGTGGAGCCATGCAGGAGGCATTCGGTTGGTCGCCCCTGTGGGTGGGAATAGCCCTGTCGGCCTTAGGACTGTTCATCGTGTTTGGCGGCATACAACGTATTGCCCAGGTTAGTGCTGTGCTGGTGCCAGTGATGGCTATCGGCTATGTGGTGCTGGCTATTTTTATCATTGTGATGAACATAGAGCATATACCACATGTGTTTAAGGTGATAGTGCTCGACGCTTTCGGCATACATCAGATAGCAGGTGGCGGCATAGGTGCTACCATTATGAATGGTGTGAAGCGTGGACTGTTCTCGAACGAGGCTGGTGAAGGTAGTGCACCTAACGTGGCTGCTACTGCTGCTGTTACGCACCCAGTAAAACAGGGATTGATTCAGGCCTTGGGTGTATTCACAGATACTCTGCTGGTTTGCTCGTGCACAGCCTTCATCATCCTAATCAGTGGACTGTATCAGGTGCCCGAACTCAATGGTATCGCCCTCACTCAGTCGGCACTTCAGAGCGAGGTTGGCTCCGTTGGTCCTGTGTTTATCGCCATCGCCATCTTCTTGTTTGCCTTCTCCAGTATCATCGGCAATTACTACTATGGCGAGGCTAACATCCGTTTTATCACTCAGAACAATCAGGTGATGACCACCTATCGCATATGTTCGGCTGGTGTGATGGTGATGTTTGGAGCAATGGCTAGTTTCGAGTTGGTGTGGAACATCGTTGATTTCTTTATGGCATTCCTCACTGCTTGCAACCTTATAGCTATCGTGCTGTTGGGCAGATATGCCTTCCGTCTGCTTGATGACTATCGTGCGCAGAAGCGTAAGGGCATAAAAGAACCCGTTTTCCATCGCAGTCAGTTGCCTGAGATAGAAAACGAGTTGGAGTGTTGGGAATAACTATTCCCTCTTATTTGATTACCAGTACAAATCCTCCGCGAGGCTGACAGGTCATCGTGCGCGGAATCTGGTTGCCACAGCTGATGAACCAGTCCTTGTCGCCAGCCAGTTGATACTGCGATGGATCGGCATCGGCAAAGGTCTGTACACAGTGGTCAGCGCCATTTATGAAGCTCAAATCCGTGGCGAGGGTTCTCGCCTCGTTGGTGCCATTGATACCAACCACATACCATGTGTTGCCACTGCGACGGGCCAATACCACGCTCTCGCCAGGATATCCTGATACGTAGCGAGTCTCATCCCAAGTGGTAGGCAGTTTGCCAAAGAAATCCTGTACCTTCTGAGGCTGAACCAGGTAACTCTCTGGCTTGTCGGCCAGGTGCTGCAGAGCACTCTCATAGAGCACTGTCAGAGCCAACTCGTGAGCATCGCTGGTGATGTGTGGATGCTGTGAGTCGCTGAATGTACATGGGGTGTAGTCCATCGGGCCGATGATGTTACGTGTGAATGGCAGAGTGGTGTTATGGCTTGCAGCAACGGCAGTAAAGGTAGGTACGTTGTTATACCACTCAGCACCATACACACCCTCTGTCGACATCAGGTTGGGATATGTGCGCTGCCATCCACGTGGCACTGTTGCTCCGTGGAAGTTTACCAGCAGGTGATGCTTGGCTGCACTCTCCAGCAGGTCGATGCAGTAAGTCATATCGCGCTGGCAATCGCCTGAGAAGAAGTCAATTTTTACTCCTGCCACACCAATCTTCTCGCACCAGGCAAACTCCTTTTCACGATCCTCGGGCTTGTTCAGACGGAACTTAGGTGTAGGTGCACCGTCAATCCAACCTACTGATGAGTTGTACCAAATCATAGGTTTTACGCCCTTCTGGTTGGCGTATGCTACAGCATCCTCGATGGTTTTCCCGTCTTTCATCTCGTCCCACTCAGCATCTATCAGTACGTATGGCAACTTGAGTGTTACGGCCATGTCGACATACTTCTTGATGATGTTGTAGTCGTTAGATCCATGATTGTATGCCCAGTATATCCACGATACCACACCTGGCTTAATCCAACTGATGTCCTGCAGTTGGCAAGGCTCACTGGCGTCAGTTACCAGTGTGCTCTGGATGAGTTCCTGCATGCCGCCGATGATGGCCACGCGCCAGGGCGAGTGCCACTTGCCACGTATCTTCTGCTCGTTTACGTCAGGTGTGACACGTAGCAGATTGCCATCGGTGTACATACATGCAGCGGCCTGATTGCGCTCGATGTTAGCCTCTGTCAGCAGCATAAACACACCCTCCTGTGGCTCTACGAGCGTGGGGAATCCCCAGCGCAGGTTATAGCCATCAGGCGACTTAACCACACCAGCCATGCGGCCTATGGGCTTAATCTTGCCTGTGGTGCTCATGGGGTAGAATCCCTCGTAGCTGTCAGTCCACTGTAGCATCCAGCGCTTGGTGCCTTCTGGTATCATGTAGGCTGTCTGCTCCTTGGGCAACTTTCCCTTCAGTCCACTCAACTCGTAACGGAAGGTAACACCATCGTTGTAGAGGCGCAGCACCAAAGTGAGATTGCCGCTCAGTTTGGCTGTGTACTCGTTGGCCTCATTGGTGCAGTGCGACTTCTTGCCGGCTATCATCTCGTAGTCGGCCTTTACCATCTTGGCAAACTTCCATTTCAGTTTGCCGTTGTTTATGCCCTCATATCCCAGCACAGGGATGTTTAGTGCGGGCTTTTGCTGATAGTTTACACAGATGCCTTTGCCATCGCTAGCTACCGATAGCTTGCCATTGGGCGAAACGGGTTGCTGAGCCGACATGCTGAGCACACCCAGACACATAGTTAGTAAAGTTAATACTCTTTTCATTTATAGATGCTTTTTAATATGAATTCGATAACCATAAATCGTAACTACAAGGAAACAGATGAATGGCAGAACGAACGAGATGTTAGTGGCAGGCATACCCATCACTGTGCCCTCGTCGATGATCATAGCCTGCAGTGGTGGCAATACCGATCCACCCAGGATGGCCATGATGAGACCGGCAGCACCAAATTTGGCATCGTCGCCCAGTCCGTCAAGGGCGATACCATAGATGGTGGGGAACATCAGCGACATACATCCGCTAACGCATACCAGACAGTAGAGACCCAGACGATTCTGGAAACCGATGACACCCAGCGTGAACACCATTGCCAGCACGCCGAAGATGGCCAGCAGCATGGCGGGCTTGACGTACTTCATCATGAATGTGGCGATGAATCGCGAACAGATGAAGAACAGCATAGCGTAGATGTTGAATCGCTGAGACAGCACCTCAGCTGCCTGTTCCTCCATACCCTCGGCCATAAACACGCGTGTACCATATTGTATAATAAAAGTCCAGCACATTATCTGTGCACCCACGTAGAAGAACTGGGCTATCACACCCTCGCGATAGTACTTGAGCGAGAAGATGCGACGGATGGTCACGAGGAAGTGGATGTCGTGGTTGGCATCGCCTATCTTTGGCATCTTGGTGAATCGCATCAGCAGTAGCATGCCCACGATTACCAGTCCAATCATCAGGTAGGGCGAGATGAGCACACTCAGGTCGGCATTCTTCAGAGCCTCAAACTCGCTGTCGCTCAGCAGTGCACGCTCGTCGCTACTCATTGGGTTTAGCTTGGCCTGAATGAAGTTCATGGCTACAAACATACCGATGATAGAACCACAGGGGTTGAAACACTGCGCCATGTTCAGTCGGCGAGTGGCTGTGTTCTCTGGGCCCATGGTCAGGATATACGGATTGCACGATGTCTCAAGAAACGACAGTCCGCACGTCATGATAAAGTAGGCCATGAGGAAGCATCCATAGATGCCGACAGCCTTGGCAGGGAAGAAGAGTAGGGCACCTGCGGCATAGAGCCCCAGTCCCATCAGCACGCCCGCCTTGTACGAGAACTTGCGGATGAAGATAGCCGCAGGAAATGCCATACAGAAGTAGCCTCCATAGAAAGCCACCTGCACGAGTGCACCTTCGGTCACGCTCATGCGGAATATCTTAGAGAATGCCTTTACCATCGGGTTGGTGATGTCATTGGCAAATCCCCAGAGTGCAAAGCAGAACGTAACCAGTATAAAGGGTACGAGGTAGTTCACCCCGTCTTTTATTATCAGAGATTGTTGTTGCTTTTCCATTTCTACAGGTCTTTAGAAGTGAACTAAGATACGGAACACCTTGCCAGGTGCCTCGCTCCACTGGCGCATAGCCTCGGGTGCGTCTTCAGGTGCTACGTCGTTAGATATCAGACGGTCAACAGGACATGTGCCACGCTGCAGATAGTGGATCACAGCACGGAAATCCTGTGGCTGGGCATTGCGCGAGCCACGTATGTCGAGCTCTTTCTGTACGAAGTACTTGGTTTGGAACGATACGTCTGTCTTGGCATAGCCTATGCAAACCACACGACCTGTGAATGCCACCTCGTTCACCGCCATCTGATATGTAGGAGCACTGCCCACAGCCTCGATGATCACGTCAGGACCAAATCCGCCTGTTATCTCCTGCAGTCGGGCGTGTGCATCCTCAGTCTTGGTGTTGATGGCGTATGCAGCACCCATCTCTTTGGCCAGAGCCAACTTCTCGTCGTCGATGTCGGCCGCAATGACAGTTGCTCCACGCAGGGCCGAACGCACGATGGCACCCATACCAACCATACCACAACCGATAACCACTACAGTGTCGATATCAGTCACCTGAGCACGATTCACGGCGTGGAAACCTACGCTCATTGGTTCGATAAGTGCACAAGTGCGTGGATCAAGTCCCTCGGCTGGGATTATTTTCTCCCACGGGAGGGAAATAAATTCGCGCATGGCACCATTGCGCTGTACACCCAGAGTCTCATTGTGCTCGCAGGCATTTACTCGCTGGTTGCGACACGATGCACACTTGCCACAGTTAGTGTAAGGATTGCAGGTCACCACCATGCCTGGCTTCAGTATCTCAGGCACGTCGGCACCCACCTTTTCGATTACTGCGCCCACCTCGTGTCCAGGTATCACGGGCATCTTTACCATTGGGTTGCGCCCCAGCCATGTATTCAGGTCAGAACCACAGAATCCTACATACTTCAGGCGCAGCAGCACCTCATTGGCCTTCAACTCCTGTTCGGCCACGTCAACTATTTCCATCTGGCGCTCGCCAGAAATCTGTATTGCTTTCATATTATATTGAACATTGAAGATTATTACTCACTCATATTCTTGATGTAGGGCAGATCGGGCAGATTTTCGAAGCCGAAGAACTTCTTGGCATTCTCGCCTAGGAATAGGCGCTTCTCTTCGGCCGATAGCTCGGTGGATTTCTCCACGAAGTCGTAGCTCATCTTGTAGGTGATGGCTGTGATGGTGCGAGGATAGTCGCTTCCCCACATCAGCTTGTCCATACCTACCTCATCAGCCGCCTCCTTGATGGCACGGATGGCCGATGGGAATGGGTAGAACTCATCGTTGAACAGCCAGGTGATACCACCGCTCTCCACGTACACATTCTCGTGGCGGGCCAGTCGTATCTGACTCATCCATCCCTCGCGTGTCACCATGCCGAAGTGGCCGATGGCTATCTTCAGCTTGGGGCATTCCTGGATGATTTCCTCCATCTGTCCCACCTGAGCGGCACCGTCCTGCAGCTCTATGCCCAGTATCTTTCCACTGTCCTCCAGCATGTGCATCAGTTGCATCATCTCGTCTGTCAGGAACTGTTGTGGCAGTCGTGCGGCGGGCACCTTTATGCCTTTGAATGTATCTACTATAAAGGGGGCAATCTCGATGAATCCAGGATGACGATAGTCCAGCATGCCAAACGTGAAGAAACGGTTGGGATAGCGACTCTCCACCTGTTTCAGATAGCTGTTCTGTATGCCGTCGATAAACTCCTGAGTAACCACTGCTGCTGCCACTTGGGCATAGTCCATGTTACTTAGAAATCTCTCGGCCGTGTTCTGGCCGTCAATCATGAATGGCGGCAACATCTGTCGCTCCTCGCCAAAGAACAGCGAACGGCTGCGATTGGGCTCCAGCTGACAGATACGTTGGCCATTCACCACCGTGTCCTGATTCAGCCACAGATGGCTATGCGCATCGATTATGAGTTTTTCCATCTTACAAACATTTGGTCACCAATGATCTCCTGTACCTTCTTTACCAGTTCCTCGTCCATGGGCTCGTTGACGTACTGTATGTTCTTGAGTACATTCTTGGGGTTAGCACTGCTGAACAGGGTTGTGGCTATGCGTGGATTCATGCTGGTAGAGAACTGTATGGCCAGCTTGTCGATGGGGTAGCCCTGCTCCTCGCAGTATTTGGCAGCCTTGGCGCATGCACGCTGCAAGTCCTTGCTAGCGGGGTGCCAGTCGGGTGCTCCACGTTGCGAAAGCAGTCCCATCGAGAATGGCGAAGCATTGATCACACCCACTCCGTGCTGTTCGAAGAATCCGAGGAAGTCGGCCAACAGTGTATCGTTGAGCGAGAAGTGACAGAAGTTCAGTATGCTCTCCACTGTGCCAGCTGGTGAGTGCTCTACCACCCACTTTAGGTTCTCAGGTTGCAGGTCGGTGATACCCACGTGCTTCACCACGCCCTTTTCGCGCAGTTCTACCAGTGCGGGCAGTGTCTCGTCAACTATCAGTTGCAGTCCACCCTCCATATCGCCCTGAAACTCGATGTCGTGTACGTTTATCAGGTCGATGTAGTCCACGTTCAGTCGCTCCATACTCTCGTACACACTCTCCTGAGCGCGCTTGGCGCTGTAGTCCCAGGTGTTTACGCCGTTGTGTCCGTATCGGCCCACCTTGGTGGATAGATAGTATTTTTCATGTGGGATGTCCTTAAGTGCCTTGCCCAGTACGGTCTCGGCCTTAAGGTGTCCATAGTAGGGCGACACGTCGATGAAGTTGATACCATTGTCAACTGCCGTGTGTACAGCCTCTATTCCTTCTTCCTCGCGGATGCTGTGGAACACTCCGCCCAGCGATGATGCGCCGAATCCCAGGTTCGACACCTTCATGCCTGTTTTTCCGATTTCGTTGTAAACCATATTGTTGATATTAGTTAGATGTTATATGCGTCGTTAGTCATTTCTACTGCAATGGTCTCATCGTGGAATCGCTCCATGGGGTAGTACTCCAGTCCGTGGTATCGGCCACGGTCGCCCCACGAGTTCTTCATGATGAAGTACTTCTCGCCGTTCTCATCGTGAGCTATGCCTACGATGGCCATTGCATGGTGCTTGTCCTCCCAGCACACACCGTGGTGCAGTCGCACAGCGCGCTCTGTCTTAGCCATCAGTGTGTCGATGGGTATGTTCAGGTATCGCTCGTGTGTCCAGTTGTCGGGCATCTCCAGTTCGCTATGCTGGTAGTATGGCTTGCTGTCGTCGCAGGTCAGGGCTATGTATTCGCCAGGCTTGCACACACTGCGGGCAAACTCCTGTGGGGTGTATTGGGCGCCAAGCATAAACACGTAGCGTGGTGCAGGCGTGTCTGTCTTCCTCATGGCGTCGTAGCCGCAGATGCCGTATCGCTCTATCATCGTTATCAGTGTGGTGGGTTCGCCACGCTTGGTGGCAGGGCATGCAGCCTCTTGCTCTATCATCTTCTCTATATAATAAGGTGACAGATTCACAGAGTCGCCCCAGCTCAGGTGCTCTGTCTCGATGGCGGCCAGCATGGCGTATATCCAGCATGTCTGGGCGTCGCCCTGGTCCTTCACAGGCGTCATGCGGTTCATCACCTCTACCGTGAAGTGCTTGCCTTTGGGGGTGTATCCGCTCTGGTGGTGAGCGCATGCGCCCATCATCATCACTACCACTGCCCCTGTCGCTGTCATCGTTTTAAGTTTCATGCTGCAAAGATAATATTTTCTAGTGCCAATTTTGCCAAATAATTCGAAAAAAATACAATGCCGAACGAAAAAAATCGATAAAATCGCATAATACGTGCCGAAAAAGTCGTATCTTTGCAGCCCAATTAGATTCATATGCATATTGCAGTAGCAGGAAATATAGGTAGTGGTAAGTCCACGCTCACCCGTCTTTTGGCCCGTCACTACGGCTGGGAACCACGGTTCGAGGCGGTGGACCATAACCCGTATCTCGAGGATTACTACCGTGATATCCATCGCTGGTCTTTTAATATGGAGGTGTTTTTCCTCAAGGAGCGTTTTCGCGACCTTATCGATATAGCCAAGGCCGATCACGACGTCATTCAGGACCGTACCATCTACGAGGGCGTGTATGTGTTTATGGAGAACAATCGCGATATGGGCAACCTCTCTGAGCGCGACTACGAGACCTACATGGAACTGTTTGAGCAGATGATGTCGGTGGTCAAGTTCCCCGACCTTATGATCTACCTACATGCCTCTGTGCCACACCTGGTTAGCAATATCCAGAAGCGCGGGCGCGACTACGAGCAGAGCATCCAACTGGAGTATCTGCAGAACCTGAACAAGCGTTATGATGACTTCATCTTCAATAAGTATCAGGGTCGTGTCATCACCATCGAGAAAGACGACCTCGACTTCTTGAACACTCCTCGTGACCTTGCCGGCATCATCGACAAGATCGACGCAACCCTCTTCGGCCTCTTTTAATCTTTAATGTTTAATGTTTAATGTAAAGATACTATGCACATCGCAGTAGCAGGAAACATCGGTAGTGGCAAGACCACACTAACCAAACTGTTGGCCCATCGTTACAACTGGACCCCACGTTTCGAACCCGTTGACAACAATCCCTATCTGGCTGATTTCTACGCAGATATGCCTCGTTGGTCGTTCAATCTTCAGATATATTTCTTGAACAAGCGATTCAAGGAAGTAGTCGAGATTTCTAAGACTACCGACACGGTGATTCAGGACCGTACCATCTTTGAGGATGCACGAATCTTTGCGCCCAACCTGCACGACCAGGGCATGATGAGCGATCGCGACTTTGACAACTATACCGACCTGTTCGACCTGATGATGTCGCTGGTAAAACTGCCCGACCTCATGATCTACATCCGCTCCAGCATCCCCACACTGGTGGCTCAGATAGCCAAGCGTGGTCGTGACTATGAGCAGAGCATCCGTCTGGACTATCTTCAGGGCTTGGAGAAGCGCTACGAGGAGTGGATTTCCACCTATCATGGTCCACTGATTATCGTGGATGGCGACAACTGCAAGTTCGGCGACCGTTCAGAGGACTTTAAAATGGTGTGCGAACTCATCGACCAGAAGCTCTACGGCCTCTTCCCCTTGGAATAATGTTAAATGTTAAACGTATAATGTTTAATGTTTAATCTTTAATGTTTAATGTAATATGATTCAGGATTACGAAATAATGGCCCCTGTGGGCTCACGCGAGTCGCTAGCCGCCGCCATTCAGGCTGGGGCCGACAGCATTTACTTTGGTATCGAGCGCCTCAATATGCGCGCTCACTCAGCATCTACATTCACTATCGACGACCTGCGCGAGATAGCCGCCACGTGCGATGAGCATGGCATCAAGAGCTATCTTACGGTCAACACTATCATCTATGGCGAGGATATCCCGCTGATGCACGAGATTATCGATGCTGCCAAGCAGGCCGGCATATCGGCCGTCATAGCCAGCGATGTGGCTGTGATGACCTATTGTCGCAAGGTGGGGCAGGAGGTACACCTCTCTACCCAGCTCAACATATCTAATATAGAGGCACTCAAGTTCTACGCCCAGTTTGCCGATGTGGTAGTGCTGGCGCGCGAACTGAATATGGACCAGGTGGCCGACATATACCGTCAGGTGGAAGAGCAGAACATCTGTGGCCCCAGTGGCCATCAGATTCGCATAGAGATGTTCTGTCATGGCGCCTTGTGCATGGCCATCAGTGGCAAGTGCTATATGTCGCTCCATGCCGCCAATCGCTCGGCCAATCGTGGCGAGTGCATACAGGTGTGCCGCCGCTCTTACACAGCTACTGATAATGAGACGGGCTATCAGCTCGACATCGACAACAAGTATATCATGTCGCCCAAGGATCTTAAGACCGTGCGCTTCATCGACCGCATGATGCGCTCAGGTGTGCGAGTGTTTAAGATCGAGGGTCGTGCTCGTGGGCCCGAGTATGTCTATACCGTGGTCACCACCTATCGCGAGGCCATCCAGGCCGTGCTCGACGGCACATTCACTGAAGAGAAGAAGGACGAGTGGGATGCCCGTTTGGCTACCGTGTTCAATCGCGGATTCTGGGACGGCTACTATCAGGGACAGACCATGGGCGAGTGGAACAAGCACTATGGCAGCAACGCCACCGAGCGCAAGGTGTATATCGGCAAGGGCGTGAAATACTTCTCGAAGCTTGGCGTGGCCGAGTTTACCGTCGAGGCTAACACTTTCAAGGTTGGCGACAAGATGCTCATCACTGGTCCTACCACAGGTGTGATGTACGTCACGGCCAATGAGATACATGGCGACAACGGCCCTGTAGAGGTGGCCGAGAAGGGCACACGCGTGTCGATAGCCGTTACAGACAAGATTCGGCCTAGCGACAAACTGTTTAAGCTAGAACAGGTTGACTCTAACCTCTAACTTCTAACTTCTAAAATAATTAGGGTCGCATCACTGCGACCCTAATTCCTTTTCCAACCAATTACTAATCACTATACTAACAAAAACCTATAAATGTATGAAAAAACTAACCTATCAATTCTGTCATTTCTTATTTCTGGTGCAAAGGTAAGAAGAATAGTCGAACCACACAAATCCGTTCAACGAATCTGCGATTTTAATCTGCGAACACCCGTTTTCTCGCCACTCCATTAGCGTCTCTATAGATATACAAGCCCTTCGTCGCCTTGTCCCAGCTGGGGTATTGCATGCCGTTGATATTATAAATCCGGTCATTTTGATGCGTTGTGTCATCGTTGCTTATTCCTATTATATAGTTTTCGTCAGAGGCTAATCCCTTTATCAGCGAGTCGAGCGTTGCAATCCTGGCGTTGAACTTTATCTTTAGTTCTACAATCTGAGCCAGCAGACTTACATACCGTTCGTTCTCGAAATGCTTTTCCAGGTGTAGATTTATACTCTCGTCGTATACCGCTTTGTAATGTGCATTAAGTTTATCTAGGCTTCGATTGAAGAATGACGTCAAAGTAGGCCTGATTTTTTCCCACAGCCTTACGTATGTCTTGACGAAGTCGTCTCTCTTGAAAAGTTCATGGTAGTAGAATTCGTACATGTCGTGCAGCGAGCTCCATTTTGTGTCGTCACCCCTGAAACATGAGTCGAAGTCCCATAGCGGCCCCATGCACAGCTTTGAGGCAAACGTGTTGCCGTCTATAAGGTCATGCTTGTACAATATCTTGTTGCATCCTACCTTATCGTCAGAGCCGAGGATGTCGTGGGCAAGAATCCATTTGGCAAACGATTCCATGTCGATGTATTTCGAAATATCGCCTCCCTCATAGAGTGCCGTTTCAAACTCGTTCATATAATCCCTTATGCCATTCTGTATAGAATCCGTCACATCGTCCTTGTCAGGATACTTGTATGTGTAGCCATAGGCGGAATTCTGCCTGTCGGTCTTGAAGTAATGCCCGTCCTCGTTCCACCAGAAGGGGTCGTGCTCTATGATGAAGCCAGTGTCGTCAATGTCTATGCGCTTTTTCCCCTTGCCTGGAGGTTCCATAAGGCAGTACATTCCCTGATACTCTCCATTCAGCACCACATTCACAAAGTCCCAGTCCTGCGTCCATTCTTTCTCTACGGCGCGGCTTACAATCGTACCAGCAGCGTGCAACAGGCTTGACTGCAGATAAATCAGCTTTGGCTGCCATACGATCATCCTCAGCAGCACCCATTCCTTGTGTCTGTAGTCTTTGTCGCCTCGCATCAGCAGGTCGGCCTTCTTCGAGAGTTTTAGCTTATACGGATGCTGACCGGTGGAGACTCCCGAAGAGTTTCCGCGTCGTTTTATGCGCATCCCCGACTCACCTTTTATGTATTCGCCCGAATCGTATAGCGTATCGCCACACAGTGTGATGACCATACGGCCCGGCACGTATTCGTTGTCGGTGATACTCGTTCCCAGGCATCCTTCAGGGGCATGCACAGTGGTGCATGTGGGCCACACACTGTCCTGAGTTACAATCTCCAGCAGAGGGATGGCCGGCCACTCCACATCAGCCTCTGCTTGTGCCGGCAAAGAGAACAAAGCCAGGCATAGAAACACGGAAGGGAATTTCATCTCGCTTACCAGTCATCGTCCTCATTGCCCACGATACCGTTTTTAACAGCCTCCTCAACCTTGTCGATGATGGCGTTTGAATAGGCGTGGGTCATCACAAGAGCCTTTGAGCAGGTGCGCTTCTTGTTGTCTTTTTCCACAAATGGATAGTGCTTGGCTATCTCCCACTGCTCGTCATAGAGGCGGCGGTCGGTATTGTCGCCCTTCATTCGCTTGCCGTCGCTATAGATATTCTGATTGTTCTGACGATTGTCGCTATTGTCAGCAAGTGCCCCTAGCCATCCGGCATCTTCAGCCTTCAGGATGTCATAGTTCTGAACGGTATAGGTCACACGCACTTTCCCCTCCTTGATGTCGATCTTGATGACAGGGGTGATGCTCACCACATAACGGTTCAGCGTACCCGTATGGTCGGCAATGGCGTCGATTGTCGACGAGATGATGATACATCCAGCATCCTTATCGTTCAGCGTAATGGCCTGTTTGTCCTTGAAAGTAGCCGTCACCCAGTAGTTGACAGCAATATATAGCTTTTCTTTCGACTTGCCGGGGGCCTCGATAATCTGCTGATAGGAGAGCGATTCATTCTTGTCGAACCTCAGTTCCTTGGCCAGATTAGCGGCGGCATCTAGCCATTTTTCACCATATCTTTCTTTAGCATATTTCTCTAGATCAGCAGCTTTCATCACTTGTGCCTGAGCATTCAAAGCACCGCAAATAAGGATGGCGGTGAGCATCCAGTTCACTATTCTTTTCATATTGATAAGTATTTGTTGGTGCAAAGATATACATTTTCTTTCAAATAACAGCCATTTTAGTACCAATATCCGAAAAAAAATGCTGCTAAAACAAAATATGCAAGAGCGCTAGGCGAAAGTCAATGTTGCTCGTCGATATTTGTACGAAAGCCAATAACTTCGTTTCAAGGATTCTGACAGGAAAGACCTGTCAATCAGTTCTTTTGCCAAAGCATGATCTGTGGCAAAGAAATCCAGCTCCCGCTTTATCAATCGTTCCGATAATCCAATGCGGCGCCCAAACTCCTCAAAGTCCTTGCGCCCTACTGTTCTTGTATCCGACAACTTCATGCCCTCCTTGAATAATCCTTTGTCAAGTGCGAAGATGCGAGGCATAGTCAGATGCAGACTGGTGTTGATGAGGTCGTATGCTGGAGCAAGATGATATTCCCCATCACCACGATTGATGAGTGAGAAATTCTTCAGGTGGGCATCATCATTGAGGGTGAGATAATTAAACACGATGATACGGAAAAACTTCAGGATTTCTACAGGTGCAGCTTTTACGTATTTTCGTATGATGTCAGCACATTCCTCGTAACTCAGGTTGCTATATTTGAAATCACTGCCACCATTGGCATTGGTCAGACCGGCAAGAGAAGCAAAATCCTCCTGACTGTATTTCTGTCCGTTTGGACCAACGTCAAAGCGTCGGCAAAGATATGCTGCTTCGCCGTCTCGGAAAAAGCAAAGGGCATTTGCCGCCGTTTCTATGTGATAGACCTGTGAAGCCAGTTGCATAGTCAGATGCTCGTTGGCAGGACAATACTTGCGGTCGAGCAAGGCATACGATGACGGAGCGGGCTTTAAGATGTATGTGCCTCGTTCGTCCTCAGCAGGCTTCACCAAGTGTCCTTCGCCATTTATCACCAAACTCGCCTTAGGCTGCACGCCAGACAGCGAGATGCGCCCTACATTCTTTAAATAGGCTTGGTTGTCGGCGCTGTCATTATTGGGACTGTCAAAATCCAACACATGAGAAAACTCTTCGACCTGTACGGTTGAAAAAATGACCGCTGACTGAATATTTCCCCATATTCTGCGTTATTAGTATAAATCATAACGCATTAAGAATATGGGTAAGTC